>JALFLX010000134.1 GCA_022774485.1 Bacilli bacterium | reverse complement strand
ATACCCATCTCCCACATATCGTAGATAATTCTTCTCTGAACCGGCTTTAAACCATCTCTCGCATCAGGGATGGCACGGCTGGTGAGAGTAGAGACTGCGTAATCGAGGAAGGAGTTCTTGATTTCAGGTCCAAATTCATCCGGAGTGATACCAGCCTCAATGCCTTCTTGTAATCCAGCTAATCCAGAGGTGGATTTCTCTTCGACGACTTCTTCCTTCTCTTGAGATTCTTCTTCGATCTCTTCGATTTTTTTCTCTTCGTTTTCGCTCATATGTCACCTCCTTAGATATCGAGATTCTTGACGAACTTGGCGTTAGCAGAGATGAATTCTTTTCTCGGTTCTACGTTTTCGCCCATCAAGTCGATCAGAGCGTCATTGGCATCTTGTAAGTCATCGATGGTGACTTGCATCATTCTTCTGTGATTCTTATCCATAGTCGTCTCAGAGAGCTGACTAGGATCCATTTCACCTAAACCTTTATAGCGCTGGAGCTGATAGCGCGCATTTAGCGGAAGATGAGATTTGATGTTGTCTAACTCATCATCGGTGAAAGCGTAGTAGTGATGTCCCTGATAGGTGAGACGATAGAGCGGAGGTTGCGCGATATAGAGATGGCCTGTCTCAACTAAAGGTCTCATGAAACGGTAGAAGAATGTCATCAAGAGGATGCGGATGTGAGAGCCGTCGACATCAGCATCGGTCATGATGATGACCTTGTCGTATTTGATCTTAGAGACATCGAATTGCTCACCTTGACCGGCACCGATTGCGGTGACCATGTTGTAGATTTCCGCGTTCTTCTCAATACGAGTTGCCTGCGCTTTCTCAACGTTTAAAATTTTACCTCTTAACGGTAAAATCGCTTGTGTGTTAGCATCTCTTCCTGAGACTGCAGAACCGCCTGCGGAGTTACCCTCAACGATGAATAATTCTCTTTCTTTGGGATCTTTGGAAATGCAGTCGACAAGCTTATCGGGAAGACTTCCGCCAGCGGAGAGTTTTCCTTGGACAAGCGCTCTTGCGCGCTCTGCTGCTTTTCTACCCTTGAAGGCAGAGACAACACGTTCATACCAGAGCTTACCTTCAGTAGGATGCTCCATGAGGTACTGCTTGAGGTAATCACCGACGATAGAAGAGGTGATTTTTCTCACCTCATCGTTTCCGAGCTTATCTTTGACCTGGCCTTCGTATTGCGGATTAGAGTGCTTGACACTGATGACGACAGTTAAACCTTCTAAGCAGTCATCACTTCTGAAGTTGTCATCGCTATCTTTGAGGAAACCCTTAGCGCGGAAGTAGTTGTTGAGTTCTCTTCCGATGGCGAGTCTGAAGCCCTCTTCGTGAGTTCCACCACCGTTGGTGCGGATGTTGTTGCAGTAGGAGTTGATGAGCGGGACACCGCCTTTGGTAGGCTGGAAAGCAGCCTCGACAATGACAGTGGTCGGCTTCTGATCTAAACCGCCAGTGTTGAGAGTGGTAGAGCCGCTGGTGTGCGGAATATCATCGATAACCTTGTCTTTCGATTCGTTGATATAGCGGACATATTCGACAAGTCCCTCGTGGAACTGATAATGAGCGGTTTGAACATTCTCAGGGTCGCGGAGATCTTCGATAGAGATCTCTAAACCTGCAGTCAGATATGCGATCTGTCTTAAGTATGCAGAGATTGTGGAGAAATCAAAAGTGGTGGTCTCTTTGAAAATCAAAGGATCCGGAGTGAATTCGACAGTTGTACCAGTCTTTTCCACCGGGCATTCCCCGATCACTTGTAAACCAGGAGCGATGGTCTTACCACCGTTTTCGAAGCGGATCTGATGAACCTTTCCTTCACGGTAAACGGTGACAATGACAGAGGTGGAAAGCGCGTTGATGGCTTTGACACCGATGCCGTGGAGACCGCCTGAGATCTTATAACCGGTTTTGTCATTGAATTTTCCACCGGCGTGAAGAATGGTGTAAACCGTCTCGACAGTAGAGAGTTTGGAAGTGGGGTTGATATCGCAAGGGATACCGCGGCCATCATCTTCGATTCTCGCTCTGTTAATCGGATTCTCTTCTGTTCCAGGTAACAGAGTGACCTTGATGTGTTTGCAGTAGCCAGCCATCGCTTCGTCAATGCCGTTATCGACCGCTTCTCTGACCAAGTGATGTAAACCTTTGCTTGAGGTGGTACCGATATACATACCAGGCCTCTGCCTGACCGCTTCTAAGCCTTGTAAAATCTCGATATCAGCGCCGGTATAGTCATCTTTCGCACGCATCTTTTCCACTTCTTGTGTGGCGTTGATCTCAGTGTGCTCAACATGTTGTTCATCGAAGCTCTCTTCGACAACTTCCTCGACGACTGGTTTCTTTTCTTGCTTCTGATTCAGATTTTCATCTTTGGCGACTTGAGCGACTTTTTTCTGTTGACGCTTATATTCTTTCTGACGTTCGAGAGCTTTTTTCTCTTCTGGCGTTAATTCTTTGGTTTCTTCCATGTTTGGTTACCCCCTGATGATATTCTTCCCGTCGGTGAAGTACACCGAGTAGCTTTGAGATCCTTCTCGTAATGTAGTTCCTGTCAAGAACACTTGCTGATTCTCATCATTGATGAGGGAAAGAAGATTTTTACATCTTTCTTCATCTAAGTCTGATGTGATGTCATCAAGCAACAGGATTGGACGATTTTTCAGCACTTGCTGATACTCGTCAGCGACTGCGAGTTTTAAGCTCAAGGAAGCGAGGCGATTCTCGCCTTGACTTCCATATCGAGCGAGCTCTTTTTGATTGAGCAAACCGATTAAATCATCTCGATGCGGGCCAATCGCAGTAGTCTTCTTGATGTTCTCGACAGATTTTTGCTGTTCGAATAGAGTGAGAGAATGCTGAATAAACGATTCTTGATCATCGTCATCCGGCGAGTTGGTCTTATAGACAAGCTGAAGCTTTCTCTCTTTTGTTTGGAACAGTTTGTTGTAATAAAGATTCGCCTTCTTTTCTAAACGAGCGATTAAGTCCTTTCTATCCTTGACGATTCGATAAGACAAGTTGATCAGCTCGTTTCGTAAGACATCAATCACTTCGCTGTCATAACCTTGATTGAGCGCAGAGTTTCTCTCTTTTAAGAGCTTCTTGTATCTATCGATCGCGTAGAAGTACTGAGGAGAGAGTTGGCTCAAAGTTTCATCTAACATTTTTCTTCTTAATTCCGGTTCATCTTGGAAAAAGAAGACAAGAGAGGGAATGTAATAGATTGCGATAAGTTTCCGCAAGATTTTGGACACTTTAGGAACCTTCTCATCATCACAGGCGAAGACTTTGTAATTCTTTCCAATCACACAAGAGAGAGAATGATCTTTCTCATCGCTCTCTGAGTGATAAATCAGATAGATAGACGCTTCATTCTGACCAGTTTGAATCAAGTCGATGTTATCTGCTTTTCTAAAGCTTCTTCCGATTGTGAGAAGATAAATCGCTTCGAGAATAGTTGTCTTTCCAATGCCGTTTTCTCCGCTGATATAAATCCTGTCTTGATCGAATTGACAATCGATCTTTTCATAACAGCGGAAGTGATTGAGAATCAATCGCTTGACGTACATATCAGATATGTCTTCCCTTCCACAGTGACAGAGTCACCAACGCGGAGCTTCTTCCCTCTTCTATTCTCCGCTTCACCGTTGAAAAGGACTTCATGAGTGGAGAGATAGAGCTTCTCTTCCCCACCAGTGTAGACAAGATCTAAGAATTTTAAGAGCTGACCTAATGTGATGTATTCACCGGTGATATGAATTTCGTTTCCTTTTTGAACCATAGTGACCCTTTCTGTGAGCTTTTTACACACTATATATTATAAATAATATATGTTTGTTTTAAAAGCATAAATAATATATGTAAACTAATGTTTTATAAATGTGATTTCACTCCTCTTTATGTGCGACAGGAAGAATAAATTTTAATTGCGTTTCCCCGAATGATAAATTGAATGAGAAAAAATGAAATTATCAAACTAAAATAGATGATACTTTAATTAAAATTTATAAATATTCTTAAATAGCAACTTTATTGAAAAATATAAAGATAGATATATTTTTATCGCGTTTATTAATTCTGTGTTCAAAAAAGTTAGAAAATAAAAAGGAAAACATTATAATAAAAGCATGGAAAATTTAGAGAACAAAAACAGCTTAGAACAGGTGAAAGAAGAGTCCTTAACCTCAGACTCATTAAAAAAATTAGCTTCTTTTTATTCCTTGTTTGCAGATCCAACCCGTTTGACAATCATCGCTTTGCTCTGTGAAAGAGAACTTTGCGTCAATGATTTGGCCTCTGTTTTAGACATGTCACAATCGAGAGTTTCACACCAGCTTGCCATTTTAAGATCACAGGATATTGTCAAATATTACCGCAAAGGAAAACAAGTCCTTTACACCATCGCCGACAACCATATTAAAGATCTCTTCCGCACTGGTTTAGAACACATCTCTGAAAAAGATGAAGAGGTCTATCTAGACCGCAAGAGAAGAGGAATCTAAATTTGTGTATACTGGTGGGGAAACCCACCTTTTTACATAAAAAAGTGATGCTATGAGGCATCACTTGATGTTCCGATGGTGGATCTTAAGAGACTCGAACTCTTGGCCCACTGATTAAGAGTCAGTTGCTCTACCAACTGAGCTAAAGATCCATTTATCTTGCGGAAAGCGTAAAATATCATACATGAACACTTTAATCATGTCAATGTGTCTAAATTAATTTTTTCGTTCCTATAGTGATTGAAAGAACAAAGTTTTGCCAATATAATACAAAGTATTATCAGGGGAGTAATTGATAATTCGTTTTTCCGTCATCACGTGAGCAATCACCGGAAAACGACCGAACTTCACGGCAATGAGACCTGGTAATGGAAAGGATTTCTCATCATGGAAGAAGAGAAGAAGAAGCAAGAAGCTTATCCTGCCCATTCCAAGCAGATCAGTGAAGTAAAGGAACATTTCCAAACCGATCTGGAAAAGGGTTTGAGCAGCGAAGAAGCGAAGAAGAGACTAGACGAATACGGCCCCAACAAATTAGAGGAAGGAAAACGAGTTCCTTTCATCATCAAGCTCTTGAAGCAGTTTATCGAACCGATGGTGATTGTCCTGTTGATCGCAGCTCTGATTTCTTTTGTGATCTTCCTTATCAAAGGATTCACAAACAACGCTAACAACTTACCTTTTACAGCCAATGACAACACCGAATACATCGACACGATTGTCATCTTAGCGATTGTTATCATCAACGCGTTCATCGGTGCGATTCAAGAGCAGAAAGCAGAGCAGTCGTTAGAGGCGTTAAAGAAATTATCCACGCCGATGTGCACGGTCAAAAGAGATGGAAAGCTTTACTCCATCAAGAGCGAAGAACTTGTCCCTGGCGACATTGTCATCTTAGAAGAAGGTGCTATCATCCCTGCTGACTTAAGACTTACCGCTTCAGTCGACATGAAGTCAGATGAGTCTTCCTTAACTGGCGAATCTGTGCCTGTTGAAAAAGATGCTTCTGAAGTGTTAGCAGATGATACTGTGACCGCAGAGAAGTCGAATATTGCATTTTCCTCCTGTCCAATATCTTATGGTATAGGTGAGGGTATCGTCATCGGAACCGGCATGAATACCGAGGTTGGAAAGATCGCGACCATGCTCACAGCACAAGAGGATGATGAGACGCCACTCCAGAAGAAATTAGCAGTTTTATCTAAACAATTAGGTATCATCTGTTTAGTGATTGTCATTGTGACATTCCTAGCTGGCATGATCTGGAATATCATCCGCCTCATCAATTCTCCGGATGGATTCAGCTGGCCTCTCTTTGGAGAAGAGACCTTAGATATGTTTGAAGAATCTATCGCCTTAGCAGTCGCTGCGATTCCAGAGGGGCTCTCTGCTATTGTCACCATCTCCTTAGCCTTAGGTGTCAACAAGATGGTCAAGGTCAACACCATTGTCAGAAAGCTTCCGAGCGTTGAGACATTAGGTTCTGTCACTGTTGTCTGCTCTGATAAAACAGGTACCTTGACACAGAACAGAATGACCGTTGTTAAAGTTCATGTCGATGGAAAAACAGTCGATGCGAACACAATCAAATTAGAAGAGAACAAAGAATTATCACTCTTAGTCAGAGGCATGATGCTTTGCTCTAACGCTTCGATCTCTGGGGATCGATACGGAGATCCGACAGAGATTGCTCTGTTAGATCATGCTCATCTCTATGGTATTGAAAAAGAAGAGACAGAGAAGAAGGAAGAACCTCGTATCGATGAACTTCCTTTCGATTCTGTCAGAAAAATGATGTCGGTTGAAAACCGTATCGGTGATAAGAGAATTATCTATACCAAAGGTGCACTCGATTCTATCTTAAAACATACGGAATATATTCAAATCGATGGTGAAGTGAGAAGAATCACCGAAGAAGATATCCAGAAGATCAATGAGGCAAGCTCTGAGATGGCAAGCCAAGCCTTCCGTGTCTTAGCCTTCGCCTATCGCTATCATGAAGATGAGGAGCGTATGAGTGAAGAACACCTCGTCTTTGTTGGCATGGTCGGCATGATTGACCCGGAGCGAGCAGAAGCTGCTCCTGCAGTCAAGATGTTTAAACAAGCCGGTATTCGCACTGTCATGATTACAGGAGATCATAAAGATACTGCCTTTGCTATCGCGAAGAACTTAGGAATTGCCGAGGATATCTCTCAGTGCTGCTCTGGTGATGAGCTCAATGCTTTAAGCGAAGAAGAACTCAGAGAAAGAGTGAAGACCACCAATGTCTTTGCTCGTGTCTCTCCGGAGAACAAGGTTCAGATTGTCAAAGCCTTAAAAGCGAATGGAAACATTGTCTCTATGACTGGAGATGGTGTTAACGATGCTCCTTCACTCCGCGCCGCTGATATCGGTATCGCCATGGGTATCACCGGAACTGATGTCGCAAAGAGCGCAGCGGATATGGTTCTCACCGATGATAACTTCGCTTCGATTGAAAAAGCAGTTGAAGAGGGAAGAGGAATCTTCTCCAACGTTAAGAAGTCTATCTTCTACCTTCTCTCTAGCAACTTCGGTGAAGTTATCGTCATGTTCTTAACCATCCTCTTAGGACTTCCCACTCCGCTTGAAACGCTTCAGATTCTTTGGATTAACTTAATCACCGACTCTCTTCCTGCCATTGCCTTAAGCATGGATGCCAAAGAGAAAGACATTATGAATAGAAAACCGAGAGATCCTAAAGATGGTATCTTCTCACACGGAGGATTCACTTTCACGTTAGGTTATGGTGTTGTTATCTTCATCATCACCTTCATCGCATATTTAATCCCCGGTATCTTAGCCTTCACCCACTCCACTTTATCCTTTGCTCCTCAGATTACCGAGACATTTGAAGCTTCCTATGCAGGATTCGTTGAGTTGATGAATATCGAAGAAGTCCACAGAGAAGCTACGACATGGGCATTCACTGTCTTAGCGATGTCTCAGATCTTCCACATGGTCGGTATGACAGATATCAAACGTAGCTTCCTCCACGTATTCAAAGATGGAAACTGGATGTTATTAGTCTCCTTCATCTTAGGATTCGCCCTCCAGTTAGCTGTCACAGAATTCGACTTCTTAGCGAATGCCTTTAAGACAACAGAACTCTCTTGGCAAGAATGGTTGATCTTAGCTGGTATGGCATCACTCCCTCTGATTGTCCACGAAATCTTAGCTCCGATCTTCCGCAAGAAAGAAGTTCAAATCATCTAAGTCACTTCGAGGTGGGTTGTGGTTGCACCCACCTCTTTTTGTTTCTCATCCTTTTAATAAATAATTGATAAAACAATGGTGGAAGCCCTTTCTTTAAGGATATAATATCTCCATAGGAGAACAGCTTAGCTGTAAGTGACCAACATGAAAAAATATATCTTATCCATCGACCAAGGAACGACCTCGACAAGAGCGATTCTCATCAACGAGAGAGGAGAAGCTGTCTATAAAGCACAGCGTGAAGTAGAGTGCCTCTTCCCACATCCAGGTTGGGTGGAAAGTGTTCCTGATAAAATTTGGATCTCTGTCATCGATGTCATCAATGAATTGATGGTCATCTCTTCTTGCACCATGGATGATGTCGCAGCAATCGGTATCACCAACCAGCGTGAGACGACAGTTGTCTGGGATAGACATACTGGTAAAGCAGTCTATAACGCTATCATCTGGCAGTCTAAACAGACCCAGGAGCTCTGTGATGAAAGAGAAGATCAGATGAATTTTATCCAGGAAAAAACTGGTCTTAGAATGAACCCGTATTTTTCCGCCTCTAAGATTCGTTTCATCTTAGATAATATTCCGGAAGGACAAGAGAGAGCAGAACGCGGTGATCTTCTTTTCGGAACAATCGATTCTTGGATTATTTACAAAATGACCAACGGAAAATCTCACTTCACTGATGTCACCAACGCCTCCAGAACTATGCTTTACAACATTTTCGATATGAAGTGGGATCCTGAACTCCTCAAGATTTGGAATATTCCAGAGGCAATGCTTCCGGAAGTCAAAGACAACTCCGATAACTTCGGAGAAGCTTCTTTCTTCCAAGGAAGCGTTCCGATTCACGGAGTTGCTGGCGACCAACAGGCTGCGCTCTTTGGTCAGTGCTGCTTCCATCCTGGCGATAGCAAGAACACTTACGGAACCGGATGCTTCATGTTGATGAACATCGGTGACAAGCCTATCATCTCCAAGAAAGGACTTCTCACTACAGTCGCCTGGAGAGAAAAAGGTGTCACTACTTACGCGTTAGAAGGTTCTGTCTTCATGGGTGGAGCTATCATCCAGTGGTTAAGAGATCAGATGGATATGATCAAATCCTCCGCTCAGAGTGAAGAATATGCAAATCGTGTTCATGACACAGCTGGTGTCTATGTCGTCCCTGCTTTTGTCGGCTTAGGAACACCGTATTGGGATGATGAAGCAAGAGGAGCTGTCTTTGGTCTCACTAGAGGTGCTGACCGTCATCACTTTGTCAGAGCGACTCTCTTCTCTATCGCATATCAGTCCAAAGATGTTATCGAAGCGATGAAAGAAGAAGCTGGCTTAGAGTTGAAGTCCTTGAGAGTCGATGGCGGAGCAAGCGCCAACGGACTCTTAATGCAGTTCCAGTCTGATATTCTCCAATGTGAAGTTCACCTCCCTCGTTTCATTGAGACAACCGCGTTAGGTGCTGGATATCTCGCTGGCTTAGGAGTTGACTTCTGGCACAGCAAGGCGGATATTGAAAGGAACCACTCCATCGAGAGAAAGTATTATCCGATGATGCCTCAGAGAGAAGTGAATGAGCTCTACGATGGATGGAAAGAAGCGGTGAAAGCGACTAGAGCGTTTAAGCCTAAAAAGTGCATCTGTGAATAAGTAGTTGAGTCGCTGCTGTCTTTATCTCACAGCAGCGATTTTTAAAAGGGGGAAGAAAAAATGATAGATAACAAAGCGTTAGCCTTACAGGATAAAGAAGCTTATGAGATTCTTCAAAAAGAGAGAAGAAGAGAAGAGGATAACATTGAACTGATCGCAAGTGAGAACTTTGTCTCAATGGCAGTGAGAGAAGCAAACGGATCGATCTTCACTAACAAATACGCAGAAGGATATCCAGGAAGAAGATATTACGGTGGCTGTGAATATATCGATCGTATGGAAGTGTTAGCAATCGAACGTCTCAAGAAGCTTTTTAATTGTCAGTACGCGAATGTTCAGCCTCACTCTGGTTCCTCTGCGAACATGGAAGTTTATCAAGCGTTGCTCAACCACGGAGATCGCATCTTAGGAATGTCCTTAGATGCCGGTGGTCACCTCACTCACGGTTATCGTTTTTCTTTTTCAGGAAAGGAATACGAATCCTATTCTTATGGCGTCGATGAGAAGACCGGCTTGATTGATTATGACAATGTCTTAAAAATTGCAAGAGAAGTGAAACCCAAGATGATTATCTGCGGAGCAAGCGCCTATCCGAGAATTATCGACTTTAAAAAATTCCGTGAGATCGCCGATGATGTCGGCGCTCTTCTGATGGTTGATATGGCGCATATCGCAGGTCTTATCTGCACCGGATATCACCCTTCGCCTCTCCCATATGCTGATGTTGTGACATCTACCACCCATAAGACATTAAGAGGCCCGAGAGGCGGTGTCATCTTGACTGACAACCCTGATATTGCAAAGAAAATTGACAAAGCAGTATTTCCTTGTTGCCAAGGCGGTCCTCTTGAAAACACAATCGCCGGCAAAGCGATTGCATTCGGTGAAGATTTACAACCGTCATTCAAAGAATATATCAAGAGAGTTGTCGATAACTGCAAAGTTTTATGCAAGTCCTTACAGGAAGAAGGCGCAATTCTGATCACAGGAGGAAGCGACAATCACTTGTTGTTAGTCGATGTGAAAAACTCCTTCGGTATCAATGGATTAGAAGCGCAGACAGTCTTAGAAAGTGTCAATATCACCGCCAATAAGAACTCGATTCCTGGCGACTTAGAAAAGCCGAAATATACCTCTGGTTTGCGTCTTGGAACACCGGCGATGACCACGAGAGGGTACGGTGAAGAAGAGTTCTACCAAGTCGGTAAAATCATCGCCTCTGTTTTGAAAAATCCGGATGATGAAGCGGTGCTACGTTCCGCAAAAGAACAAGTGAAAAAACTCAATGAGAAATACCCCCTCCCTTATGAGCTTTGATTTTGCTTTACAATTGCTTTTATTTGTGAGAAAAAGTGTGAAGTAGTGAAGTAAAACTTCACACTTACTTCACACTTAACTTCACTCAGTGTGAAGTGATTAAAGATGAGTTTTCCCTTTCGCTGTGGAATACATCGCTGGATAGATTGTGTCGTTGATGATGAGGTATCCTTTTTCAACAAGCGGTTTTAATATGTTGTTTCGGAAATACGAAGAAGGTTTAATCTTCAGCATTACTGCGATATCGGCTGCGCTTTTTGGAGAGTTATAGCAATAGGAAAGAATTCTTAAATCGTGCTTTCCAGGAAGTTTTTCGTATGTGTAAATCGTTGGAAATTCACTATTTTTGATAATTCCACTTCGATATGTTAAATCTGGGAGCGTGAGACAAAATGAGCTTCCATCCGAGTCAGCATATGGAGCGAAAAGCTCTCCATACGCATGGTATTCTTCCTCGATTTTGTCGAAACCAGAGCCTTTATGATCCATAATTTTTAACATGGATAGCACAGAACAAATCAGTTCATTTCTTCTCATCGGGGGAATCTTTGATAACTCTTTTTCATTTTTGAGCCATCTCGTACCTAAAAGAGAACCAGGGGAAATGATTTCTAGTCTATCTGGGTATAGATTAACTTCGATTTGAGTTCCTTGAAGAAAATAATTACGATGTCCAATCGCATTTGCTAATCCCTCTAAAATTGATCTTTTTGGGAATGAGAAATAGTCCTTTTTCCCCTCTGCTGTCTTTACGAAGCCATTTGCGGAATGATTTAAAATGAAGTCATATGCACTTTGATAACAAGTGAGTAGATTTCCTTGGATTTTTTTGTTTGATTTGAAAGTATTTGACCCTTTCTCTGATCCAGAAAATTCAGAACACTCGATTAATGTGTTTTCCTCTAGACAATTATCTTTGAAAAGTAGAGCGCCTTTTTTCAAATAACCATCTTTTGTCATGAATCCGATGTTGAGAAGATCTTTTTCTGATAATGATTTTCCGTCATTTGCTTTTTGATACCATGAGTTTAAAATTGAAAAATCATTCATGTCAAATTTTTCTTCTGTCATGAGAATATCGTATGAGACATGGTCACTGTTTAATACCATATATCGAATTTCTTCGCTTGTCGCAATCGATGTCTCACCAAAATGACGATAATAAATCACACCAATTCCATTGAATTTTAAGGAGACTGGTGGGAAATCACTCTGTTTTACTTTAATCGCAATAATGTATCGAATCGGACTTGTCTGAGGAACTGGTATTGGTTTGATCGTGTAATAGATATATGGTTCAACATGTTCTTTAATCAGACGATGGACCATTCTTGAAATAGTATCTACAGTGGTATGCTCAAGTGAAAGAAGCTTATGAGTTTTATCATGAACACCGACATAAAGTGTTCCACCTTTTGTGTTTGCAAAGGCACAAAGTTCTTTTAACCAACTGATTTCTTTTCTGCTTCCTTTTTGGTCTTCACCTTCTTCGATAATTCCTTTGAATTCATTCGAATAATCTTCGATGTTTAAACCAGGAATTAACTCTTCGATATACATATTCCTAACCTCCTACGACTATTATTTTATCAAGAATGAAGTGAACTGTGAAGTAAAACTTCACACTTACTTCACACCTAACTTCACTCAGTGTGAAGTGATAATTTCCTCATCCCCTCTTTTTGAATCTTCACGGTCAGTATTTAGAGAACATAATTTATTCTCACAAAAGAACCCGGTATTCCACCTTTCATGATAAGAGGTAGAATTGTTTTTTTCTCCTCTCAACGATCTATGAGAGAGAAGCATAGCGAGCATTTTGTTTTTGTGTGGCTTTTGAGTATAATTTTTCTAAGAAGAGGAAGAAGATATGAATACTAACAAAACCATTGTCGCATTTGTTTATGACTACGATCACACGCTATGCACAACAGATATGCAGAACTATTCTTTCATTCCCTCTCTTCACATCAAACCGGCGGAGTTTTGGTCCGCTGCTAACGATTTGAGCAAGAGAGAAAATATGGAGCCTCTTTTAGCGTACATGTATTTGATGATCGAGTGGTCAAAGAAGAATCAACTGCCGATCAACAGAGAGGCATTTGTCCAGCTTGGAAAGGATATTGAGTACTTCCCTGGTGTGGAAACGTGGTTTAAGAGAATCGATGAATACGGCGCTTCTAAGAATGTTGAGGTTCAACATTATGTCATTTCTTCTGGAAACAAAGAAATTATCGAAGGATCATCGATTTTCCAGTATTTTAAAGAAGTGTTCGCATGTGAATATATGTATGAGAATGGTCAGGCAGTTTGGCCGAAGAGTGTTGTGAACTACACGACTAAGACTCAGTTCTTATATCGTATTAATAAAGGTGTCTTATCTCTCTCGGAAAACGATAAGGTCAACGCTTCTATGCCAGATGAAGATAAACCAGTTCCGTTCCAAAACATGGTCTATATCGCAGATGGAGAGACAGATGTCCCTTGTATGAAGACAGTTCGCTCCAATGGCGGTATCGCGATTGCAGTCTATGATAAGAAGAAAAAGAAACCGGCAAAGAGATTGTTTAATGACGGAAGAGTAGACTTCTTGTGTGAAGCGGATTATTCGGAAGGAAAACAGCTCGATATTATCGCAAAGCTTATCATCGACAAGGTTGCTCCTGCTGATCAGCTTTATCGCTTGCATTATCAGCAAGAGGCGGAGCAAAAATAGCTGATTGTAATATTCATAAAAAGGCTGCTAGCGCCTTAAGAAGGTTATCTAGCAGCCTTTTATCATGCTTGTGAGATGAATTTACTCGCCTTGGTTGATGACACCGTAGGTGAGGAAGGAGAGGACTCTATCGAAGGTGACGCTGTCTTTTCCGACGAAGATGATCTTATCGCCAGAATGTAAGACAAAGTCAGGACCGACAGAGGGAGCGGTGATGTTATCAGCGCCGATGACAGCGACGATAGTCGCTTCGGTGTAGTTGTAGAAGTAAACTTCACCGACAGTTTTGCCATTGATCCAGGAGTTCTGAGGAACTTCAACCTGGGAGAACTTGACAGCTTCAGTGGTCTGATAAGTGAAGGAATCCTTCATATCATCGATCGCAACATTGATCTTTTCCTGGAGAGCTTTCTGCTCGTTGAGGAGTTTCTCTAAGGTCGCATATTTATCTTTGATCTGGGTTTCCGCTTTCCACTTGTTGGCGAATTCCTGAGCATGTAAGACAGAGTCGACGAAGACACCGACACCTCTCTTAGAAGAGACGACTTTCTCTTTCTCGAGGATGTTAAGAGCCTTTCTGACAGTCTCAGGAGAGACACCGTAAGAAGCGCCTAAGATGGAACGGCCTTTTAATAATGTTCCTTCCGGATATTCACCGGTGAGAATCTTTCCGCAAACGTCTTGAGCGATTTTGATGTAACGAGGGGTAGATCTTTCTTTTGCCATATTTTATTCCTCCAAAATGGTACGAAAATTATAGCCGATTTTTCCCAGATATTCAATAACAAACACATTTTCAAAGGTTAGCGATTTACAATTTAAAAAAAGTTGTTTATTGATGAAAATATAAAAATTTCAATTAAAAAACTTCATGAGTCTTTCTTTTTTATCGAGGAAAGATAGCAAAAAAATATTTGTATTTTCTTCGTATTTCCTTTGTTTTGACAAAAAAATAAGCGTTTTTTCTTCTCTTTTCTTCCTTTTGATCAATTCTAAGCTGTTTTTCCTTTGTCTTTTCTTTTTTTCTTGATGTTTGTTTCTTTCGTATTTTAACTGAACTATCGATATCTTTTTACAAACAACCATATTTATAAGAAACAAAATGGCACTGGTTTCCCAGCGCCAAATTCATCAATCGAGATAGATAGTTTCAACTTTTATCGGCTCGTGTGAAGGAAGCGGATGGACATCGGCATCATCGAAGGAGAGGTATGCAGTTTCACCGACTTGGAAGATTCTCTGATTTCTCGGGTTGTATTCAGTGATCTTTACGACAT
The DNA here is from genome assembly GCA_022774485.1 of Bacilli bacterium. Lineage (GTDB taxonomy): Bacteria > Bacillota_I > Bacilli_A > RFN20 > CAG-288 > Enterosoma. Next base: position 1,748 of record JALFLX010000134.1, on the reverse strand, counting down.
TGTTGCCTTGTTTGACATGATAGAGCTGATAGGAACCCATGAATGTCGATAAGATGACTTCGACTTTGATGTCTCCACTATCTGTCAGATGAGCAGCTTCCGGTCTTAAGACCAGCTTCACTTCATCATCTTTCTTGAAGTTGAACTGGTTTTTCATGGTGATGAAATGGTTGTCAGCTTTGACGGTGATGTTTGTCTCATCCATATCGATGACAGAACCTTCGATGAAGTTCACCTCACCGATGAAGTCAGCGACGAATTCATTCTTCGGCTGATAGTAAACTTCTTTCGGGCTTCCGATTTGAGAGATGAAGCCTTTGTTCATGATGATGATTCTGTCAGAGAGTGCCATCGCTTCTGATTGATCGTGAGTGACATAGATGGCAGTGATACCGACTTTCTTCTGAATCTTTCTGATCTCTGTTCTCATGCTGACACGAAGTTTTGCATCTAAGTTCGAGAGCGGCTCATCGAAGAGTAGAACAGATGGATTTAAGATCAAAGCTCTGGCTAAGGCAACACGCTGCTGCTGACCGCCGGAGAGCTGGTTTGTCATACGTTCTTCCATACCAGGAAGCTCGACAAGCTCGAGCATCGCAGTAACTTTCGCTCTGATTTCATCTTTGGTGAAATCGCGGTAGTCATAAGCTTGAACAGGAGTGTTCATCGTTTCTTCTAAGAGTTTTTTCTGAATTTCTAACTCGCGTGTGAGAGATTCTTTATTCTCTTCGCTCAAATCTTTCGCGTTCAGTTTTTTCTCAAGGTCTTTGATAATCTTTTCAATTCTCTTGATCTGACCTTTGTCAATCTCGAGGACAGGATTTCCGTTTTCATCGACTCTCGGAGTTTGAAGCTTTCTGAGCTTGAGACCATACGCGACATTGTCAAACACGTTGAGGTGTGGGAAAAGCGCGTAGGATTGGAAGACCATCGCGGTATCTCTCTGGTTTGGAGTCATCGCGTTGATGGGGACATCACCGATGTAAATTTGACCCTCATCCGGAGATTCAAAACCGGCGATCATACGGAGTGTAGTAGTCTTTCCGCATCCAGACGGACCTAAGAGTGTGACAAATTCTCCCGGCTCAATCACGATGTTAGAATCTTTGACCGCATAGAAATGACGGTGTGTCTTAGGATCTTCGTAAATCTTAGACACGTGATCTAAGCGGACAGAGACGGGAGTTTTATCTTCTGAATAGATGAGTGCGGTGTTGGCATTCGCTTTCGCAGCGGATATTTTTTCCATGAGTTTCATTATTTGTTTTCTCCCTCTAATTTCGGTTTCTTTTCCTTTCTGACACGGCTTGTTCCAAAGAAGCGGATGACAAGGTTCATCAAGCCGACTGCAAGACCGGCGATAAGAATCAAGACTGTCGCATAGACAGCAGCCTGCTCATATGCACCCTTGTTGCTAAGCTCGTTCATTTCGTAAGTGATTAAGGTAGTTCCAGGGACAGAGATGACAATGATAGCGGAGAGCGCAGTCATGGAGCGGACAAAGGAAGTAACTAAGGAGGAGAAGAGAGAATCTTTGATGAGAGGAACTGTGACAGAAGTGAAGACTTTACCAGAACCGGCACCCATATCCATCGCAGATTCTTCAATTGATTTATCAATCTGTTTTAAGGCAGTAACACCAGAACGGATACCGATCGGCAAGGATCTGACGATGAAGATGATAATGATGATGAGCATGTTTCCGTAAATGAATCTAAGGAATCCGGAACCGAATACACCTTGGACAA
>JALFLX010000082.1 GCA_022774485.1 Bacilli bacterium | reverse complement strand
CGACTTTCGATTTCAGTTTCTGTATTTACAGAACGAATCCGGTATTACTGTCCTACTTCATTTTCCTATTGGAAATGACGTATTCCTTGTGTATGTACTGGTCATCCCGTTCAGTTTTCAAAGAGCAATCGTATTTGCGTTGTTTTGTTCAGCGCATAAATGATTCTATCACTGAAGTGTTATGATGTCAAACATTTTTTAATGCTTTTTTCATAACTCTTTGTTTCTGAATCATCATGTTAGAACAAATTGTTTCCCCCGTTTTTTGGGGTGCTCATAAAGTATACTCTCACCATATATAAAAGGCAACAATTATTTTTAGATATTTATTTTATTTTATATCTATATATATCCTTATATAAATATGTGAGATTTTTTGAGAAAAAAAGAGAGGTGCATAAGCACCCCTCTCGTTTGGCGAATTTCGATTAGATGTGGAGAGAGTAGAAGAGAGGATCCTGGTAGCCAAGTGAAGGATCGTAACCGTTCTGCATCGCAAGTTTCTCGTGCTCTTTGGCAAGCTCGAGCTGCTGACGGGAGGTATCGATCTCAGCCATGTTGTGATAGCCTAATCCTAAGCCTCTCTCACCAGCCATCGCATAATAGCGATAAGCAAGATCGAGGTTACGAGGATCGGAGACTTTCTGGCGGAAGCAATCACCTAAGTGAGCTAACGCCCAAGAATATCCGGCGTGCGCAGATTTGAGAATGAGTTCATGACCCTTATTCAAATCAAAGAACGGGCTATCAGAATCGGTATAGAGGATACCGAGACGGAACATCGCGGAGGCCGAGCCAAGCTCGACAGCCATATCGTAATAGACTTTGCTGGTATTCAAGTCTTTCTCGACAAGAGAGTTGTCTCCCTCATAAAGGAAACCGACTAAGAAAGCTGCTCTTGCAGATCCCTTTTCCGCAGCGGCTTTCGCTAACTCGACACCGTCCAACTTGTCCTGGCGATTAGACGAGATGGAGTCAAGAAGGCGTAACGCTTTGATGGTGAGCTGCTCGCTGTCGATGATAGAGGTGAGAAGCGGATCTTCTTTCTCCGCAGGTTTTTCCTCTGTGACAACTTTCGGAGCGACAGCAACCGGTTTAACCTGAGCGGCAGGTCTGACTTCTTCCGGAGTGACAGGGGTCTCCTTGACAGTGGTCTCAGGAGAGAGGACCGGAGCTTTGGAGGTATTTCCTTTGCGGAGCATGTTGCGGATATCTTCCGCGTTCTGCTTCGCTAATTCATCGCCTTCATTGGCGGCCATGTCATAATATTCTAACGCGCGATTGAGGTCGACTTCCGCAAAGCCTAAGCCATAGTGATAATAGTCACCCATTTCTCTATGGTCCATGCTATCGCACGGGCTGTGGAGGAAGATCTCCATCGCTTTGTCATAATAACGACGGGCCTCTTCCGGATTTGGCTCAATGCCGTTGACACCCTCTCTTAAAATGCGGCCAATTTCAAAGTAAGACTTGCCTTTGGTCTTGCCACTCTGAGCGGATTTGTTGATGAGTTGAAGAGCTTTTTTATTCGATTTTCCTTCGGCGAGCATCTCGATGCCAGCCTTCAAATTAGAATCAATGGTATAGGACATTTGTCAGAAACTCCTCTCTATAGCTAGTATTATTATAGTAACCACAAAATCAAGTTTCAATTAAAACAAAATCGGATTGTCACATTTATGTCGTTTTTCCCTACCGCAAAGGCGTTTTTGTATGATAATTTGCAATACTGCTAAGCATTTTAAAAGAATTTTGAAGACATTAGAAGTCACGTGGAAAAACCTCTTTTGTCTCCGTAGATCCCATCTCCGTGCTCCCTCATCGAGTAGCAGCTCTCTTTGGAGACGATGACACAGTCATATAGCACAACTCTGGCCTGCATCAACTTCTCGTGAAGATCTCTTACCGCCTCGAGATCTGATGGACTCGGGGTGAGAGATTCTGAGGGATGATTGTGGACGATCACGACAAATTTCGCTTTCGCTACGAGAGAAGAGTAGACAAGCGATTTCGAATTGAGCAAAATGCTGTTTTTCGAATCGGAAACCCACTCCTCTCTTCGCAAGATTTCTTTCTCGGCATTCAGGAAAAAGATGACCGCGGCTTCCTCTTGGCGAGTGAGGAAAAAACCTTTGGTCATTTCGTACAGATCTCTGCTGGTCTGTACAGACTCGAGGACTCTGGCCGGAACGCGCTTTAAAATTTCTCGGACCGCCAATATGCGGTATATCTTGGCATCCTTGACACCATAGCTCTCTAAGTTTGCGCTTTCTGAGAGGAAAATACCTCTCAAACCACCTTTTTCCTTCAAATACCGTTCACACAGTTCTAAGACATTCTCTCCAAGGGACCCAGTCTCAAACAAGAGAGCGAGAAGCTCGCCGTCGGAGAGACTTTCCATCCCGAGCGCCCGAGCCTTTTCACGAGGCTTTAGGGCGTATGTCCCTTTGAAGTAAAGATTGTTTATTCCCATGTGAACGTAAAACCGCCTGGCAAAGTGGCTTTTCCTGAACTGGAGAAGAAAAGTTTGTAGATGATGACTGTGACAATTCCGATTGCGAGAAGAGCGAGAATCGCGGTCAATGTGATTGCTTCCCCTCCTCTCACTTCCCATTCCTGTGATTCTAATAACTCGGTCATATAGGATCCTCCTTCGCATACCATTGGGTCGAAGGATTTGTTTTTTCTAGAAAAATGAAAAAAATTTTTTTGACCTCACAGGAAGGCGACATCAACCAGGACAGTTTTTCTTTTCTTTTGTAAAGAAAGATCTGTCTTCTCAAGTTATCTCGCTCAAAAGCAGAGGAGATACAGGAGAAAACAGATCATTTTCTTTTAACAAAATAGGATTAATGACTATATTTAGCTAACTCGTCTAAATATTTCTGATACTTGTTTTTCTCTTCTTGAACCTTTTCCGGTTTCGCCTTGTTCAAGAAGTTTTCGTTGTGAAGCATCTTCTCAGAGCGCTCAATCTCTTTCTTCAAGAAAGCGATACGAGCGTTGATTCTCTCACGATTTTCTTCACTCTCTTCCTCATCGAAACCTAACGAGAAGGAAGCGAAGTGAATGAGATCTTTTCTGTTCTCAGATATCGGCTTGATCTCACGGGCGAAAGCGAAGCGAGTGAGGTAGGGATTGACCGCTTCAAGGTCATTCTCTGTTCCGAAGAAGAGAAGAGAAATCGGGGCATTTGGAGCCATCTGGAGGGTGGATTTGTGATTTCTGACTTCGCGGATTGCATCGCCTAAGCTGTATGAAAGGTCAAGAGCAGCTTCTTGATAAGCGAAGCCAAACGCTTCCGGATAAGCTTCTTCGTAGATGGATTTCTTGTGCTCTGGCAAGTAGGAATAAATCTCTTC
>JALFLX010000132.1 GCA_022774485.1 Bacilli bacterium | reverse complement strand
ATAACCTAAGAAGTTTCGTTTTTGATAGTCAATTTTCTCAACAGTTGAAACGCTTCTTTTCTATTGGAAAGATTAAAAGCATAAAAGTGCTTTTCACTATTAAAAGCATTTGAATTATTCCTGCGCTCTTCTGCAGTCTCTGGGTTTGAACCAAAATTCGGATTATAAGGGTGTGTTTCTATCCAGTTCTTATGAAAGCCAAAAGTGACATATAGAAGGTTAGAATAAGAATAGGAATAGTGCTGAGCGAACCTGATTCGTTTATCGAGATCGATCGTTTCATCCCAGATTTTATTGAGCAGTGAATAATCTTTTGTGGTGTAAATGTTGCAAATTCGATAACCATCGATTTTTTTGCCGATCAGCTGATTGATATCATCGATTTTAAACCCGTTCACTTCTGAACCATAATGAAGAATCCCATCGGCTAAGAAACTGCTGATTGCCACTTCGTCAAATGATTTTGGATGGTGAACATCCGCATTGTTTCGTACTCGAGAATCTGTGATAAAGTCATCGCTTTCTTGATTCCATAACTCTACGAAACTATTAGCAAGATTATTGTATGTAAGGAACAGCAGCGGCGGGATTTGATGGATGTCTCGCTCATATTTGCCATCAAAAAGAGAATCGATTCTTAAATAGGTTTGAAAGATTTCATGGCCATTATATTCTTGAAGGATCCTCATTTGATTTTTAGTCAATTCAGCATTTTGTGCATTATCTTCTTCCTCAGGTGAAATCTCAGGGATGGATAGAAGCGTAAATTTTTGACCGATATCAAATTGTGCTCGCAAAAATACTTCTCCCGGAACGATGATTTTCGCGCCAAGCATGAAAGTAAAGGCAGTTAATGAAATCACGGTGATTATAAGTGATAATAAAAGTCTAAACTTTGAGGTAAGAATATTGGACAAAGCTAGAATAAATGAGGATTTTATCGATATTTGACCGATTCTTCCATTTCCGAGCTCAGACTTTTCAAGATGGTTGTCGATAAGGCGCTTATCCGCAATTCCATTTTCTAATTTGATAACATGATCGGATTGATAGAATCCTTCAAAAAGATCCATGGTATGAGTAACCACAATCACGAGAATTTCTTTTGATAAATGATAAAGAATATCGATGATTGCTTTAGAATTGTCTTTATCGAGCGCGGAAGTCGGTTCATCGAGAAATAGAATTTTACTCCGTTTGATTAAAGCACGTGCAATTGCAATTCTCTGTCGCTGCCCCCCTGAAAGCTGACTCGGTTTTTTTGCTAGGAATTCTTCTATGCTTTCCTGACTGTCAGGTAAGTTTACTTTTTTCAGCGTTTCAAGACATTGAGCTCGTGAATATGTTTGTTTTGACAACTCAAAAGCAACCATCAAATTTTGCTCAATAGTAAGAGTACCGATAAGATTGATATCTTGAAAGACCACCGAGACAATCTCGTTTCGATAGTTCATTCGATTATTATTTTTGATCAGTGTTCCGTTGTACAATAATTCCCCATTGTAAGAGGTGTCGATTCCCGATAAGATTCCAAGTAGAGTGGATTTTCCCGAACCGCTTGAACCAGTGACGAGATACAAACCGGAATCTTGAAACGAAAACGAGAAGTCATGGAGGGAATCATTAGCGTTTCCTCGATATCTTTTTCTTATATTTTTTGCACTTAACATAGTTTTTTTCATCTTTCTTATATTGGCAGGATATTAGATTCTTCATCCAAGCCTGGAGCATCTCCTAAATGAAGATTATCTGCATAGGTGATCACTCGATGAGAATGATAAATATAAGAGACGGTAATTGATGTTGCAAACCAGTTCTCTCGTATCGTTACCATCTTAGTTTGATAAGGATAAATAATAATCGTCTCTATGTCTTTAAGGTTTGTCCAATCGCGAGCGTCAGAGAAATTACACATTTTTGAATTGTAATATACTTCTCTTAAATGCGACGTTGTATTACTGATGTTGATTGACCAAATAGATCCATTTTTGCTATTCACGCATTGATATGAAGAGCCTTGATTGATATCAGCTGATTGATCACATCCAAAGAATAATTCGATTTTGTCTGGAAAGCGAGGATTATTAATATTGTCATTATAATTTCCAGTATTTGTGACATCTGTATAGCAGCAATGCTCTGCAGTAAGTGCTATGTTTGAACCAGCCATAAATGCGGTTCCAGAATAGGTTATTTTTTGATATTCTTTGGTTGCTTGATTATAAACATTATCATATGTGGCAATCAGTTTCGCAGTTGAAAGATATGGTTGAATTTTCGCATTGGTAATTTGAAATCTTTCGTCGGTTGAAATAATGCTTTTAGGCATGTTATTTTGAGAAATAATTTGAGATAGAGGGTCGGTTGTTTCTTGTGATAATGAACGATTATGAAAAGTAGATGAATCAAAAACTTCATATGAAGTAGTCCCTGTTTGGATAGAATAATTAACCATGTTTGTGTTTGCTGGAATGGAATTTACTGAGGAAGCGTTTCGTCGATTACAAAGTGTATTATTTGAGAGACATTTTTCATGGGCTTCAAATGGTTGTATATTGTTTGATGAACATTGAGCCGAAAATATAAATACAATAAACGCTATTAAG
>JALFLX010000083.1 GCA_022774485.1 Bacilli bacterium | reverse complement strand
CCCTCCGAAGATACCGATGTCTTCTTTGTCGTTCCAGGAGATGTGGCAAAGACTGGAAGCCCGAACAAATCGTTATCATCTCCAACAGTTTCTTTAGTTTGTGCGGATATCCCCTCTGACAATGATATGATACTCTACGCGTATCAGCGTGCTAAAGAAGAACGCTGTGATATCAATCGAGAAGCAGCTGCACTTCTTCTTGAGAGGACAAAAGGTGACTTTTTAGCGTTTGAAAATAATCTCAACAAACTTTTTACGTATACGAAAAATGTTGTTGTACAAGACGTGATTGAACTTGTCTATAGACCATTAGAAGATAACATCTTTTCTATTGTCTCTCTTCTCGTTAAGGGCGAAGTTTCCAAAGCGCTCCATGTCTATCAAGACCTGACGATGAAAGGGTATGATGCCCTTTCTCTTCTCCCTGTCTTCGCCTCTCAGTTCTCCAATATGGCACAGGTCAAAGCGCTTGCGGAAGAAGGCTTGAAAAAAGATGACATCGCCCAAGAGCTTTCTTTGAAACCAGGTGTTGTCTACTACGCCTTAAAAGACAGTGCAAGCTTATCCTTTGTCACGCTGCTCTCTGTCTTAAAAGATCTCGGTCAGATTGAAAAAGATATCAAAATCAACCAAGATGATGGTGATTTGAAAATGACACTTTTTATCGCTCAGTTTGCAAAGACATATCTTAGGAGGACAGTTAGATGAAAAAAACTGGGAAAAGACTTCTCGTCTCCTCATTGATTCTAGTCGCTGTTGTATTGACCGGCTTCTCTGGTTATATGCTTGTAAAAAACGCTAGAATAGCAGCTCAGATGCAGGCGCATGAGATGAATTTTAGCTTCCAAGGAGAAAAACAGTATCTTTCTTCTCAGTCCTCTCCAATCCGCTTCCAAAAAGGGGAAAATAAAGGAACTGGTGTCTTTTTCTTCGGCTTAGCAAAAGAAGAGAGACCTGATCTTTATACCTTTAACATCAGCTTTACATTCGATGGGGATGCAGGTGCTTATTTCAATGTGACTTCTCTTCGCACCATTGTTGTGGAAGAGGGAGCAAAGAATCTTGAAATTTTCTCTTCGCTTCAAGATCCAGAGGAACAAGAAGGGTGTACTGTATCGAAAACAGAGACCTCCTTTGAGGTTCTGACCTACTTAAAAAAAGATATCATACGAAGCTTTGAAGTTGAGCTTACGATCAAAAGCGGAATGGAGAGCATGCTCCAGGGGAATAACAATCTCTTCAAAGATCTTTGTGAATCTTCTCTTCTTGTAGTCAACTTCGCTTCTTAATTTGATAGAAAAGAAAAAGTGCGGTAGCTCCGCACTTTTTAAATGGACAAAAAGACCGGATAAGAAATCCGGCCTTTGTAGTTATACAAAAGATTCAGGTAGATTATTCAGCTGCAGCAGCTTTTAAGGCGTTGACAGCGAGCATGAGAGAGCTCTTCTGACGGGAAGCGGTATTCTGCTTCTGGATGCCCTCTTTGACAGACTTGTCGATGAGGGAGACCGCTAAAGGAAGAAGCTGTTCCGCTAACGCTAAATCTTTCTTCTCGCAAGCAGCTTTGACCTTCTTGATAGAAGTTCTCATCTTAGAACGGAAGGCGACGTTGGCCTGTCTATTTCTCTCGTTGGTTAAGATGCGCTTTTTCTGTGATTTGATGTTTGCCATATGTGTAATCTCCTGTCTAGTAATTCACGCTAAAAAATCGTTTTCAGCGATATAGAATTATACAAGACTCTAACCTTGATTTCAAGCCTTTAAAGACAGTAATAGAGCTTTTTTTCACACGAGGCTTGAAAAAGTGGAAGAAAGGAAAAAAGTGAGAAAAGGAAGTGAAAAACCATTCTCTTTCATGGTCATCGAATAGGAGAAATGCTATAATTCACTTGAGGTGATAATTATGGAATATAATCGTATGATCGACCACACACTCTTAGCTTCTGATGCGAGAAAAGAGCAGATTGAAAAGCTTTGTAAAGAAGCAGTTGAAAATCATTTCGCTTCGGTTTGTGTCAACCCTGGCTATGTTCCTCTCGCTGCTTCCTTATTGAAAGGAACCGATGTGAAAGTTTGCACTGTCATCGGGTTCCCGTTAGGGGCAACTTCTAAAAGAAGCAAAGAAGAAGAGACAAGAATTGCTATTGAAGAGGGTGCTCAAGAACTTGATATGGTCATCAATATCGGACGCTTGAAAGATGGTGATGATGATTATGTGAGAGATGAGATTAAGTCTTTGAAAGAGATTTGCGGTCCTTTAACTTTAAAGGTTATCATTGAGACTTGCCTGCTCACTGATGAAGAGAAAGTCAGAGCATGTCTTCTTTCCAAAGAAGCGGGAGCTGACTTTGTGAAGACTTCCACTGGCTTCTCCAAGGGCGGAGCGACTGTCGAGGATATCGCCCTCATGAGAAAGACGGTTGGCCCTTTGATGGGGGTTAAGGCAAGCGGTGGTGTTAGAACCAAAGAAGATATGGTCAAATTAGTCGAAGCTGGCGCGACAAGAATCGGTACTAGCCGCGGTGTTGAACTGATCAAGTAAAGTAAAAAAACTTCACGGATTTCCGTGAAGTTTTCATTTTATCTCGGATCGATTAACTCCATGTCATCAATATCGACAAGCTTGCAGAAGACCATCGGCTCTTTGTTGGTATTCTTGATGATATAGCGTGAGATTTTATCAGCGGCTTTCTTTTCAATCTCAATCGAAGCGTGCTTTTTCTCATCTGTGAGGAGGGTGTTGACCGTGGTCAAGAAGAGAGAAGAGATTGCTGCTAAGAGCGGCTCGCTGTCTTTAAGATAGAGGAATCCTCTCATCTGGATGTCCGGATTTGAGAGGATTTTTTTCGCTTTGGAAGAATACGCTAAACCGATGACAACAACACCGCCATCCGCCATTTTTGTTCGTTCTTCGATCGCTGTCTCTTTGACATCGCCGACTGAATTTCCATCGACCATGACATCACCATTTTTAATGAGGATGTTCTTATGGACTTGCTTTCCGAAAGAGTCGAAGATTAAGGCCATGCCGTTATCGTAAACAAAGGTGTTGTAGTGGTTGAGACCAATTCCTAATTCTGTCGCTAATTTCGCGTTTGCCATGAGTAAAGAGAAGTCACCTTTGATCGGAAGATAGTAAGAAGGACGGAAGAGAGAAATCATGAGTTTAAGATCTTCTTGTCTAGCGTGCATGGATGCGACTTCCTTTCTTGAGAGCGTCAAGACGTGACAGTCGGTGCGGAAGATGGTGTCAGCAGCATCCACTGCCATGATTTCTGTTCCGGGAACGGAAGGGGCACAGTTGATCCATGTGTCTGCAGTCTCCACTTTGATGCCAGGGATATTTCCATAGCAGATCTCTTTGCAGAAACGGTAGAGGTTTTCTCCACTTCCGGTGACTAAAATGATCAGATCTTTCGGAGAAATGGTGTTTAATTCTTCGACTTTAACCAAAGAAGAGGGCGGGATGACAATATCGCCGATTTGAGCCATCGCCTCAAAGAAGGATTTCTGATCAGGGTTTGCAATCAGGATTTTTCTTCGATAGCGGAGCGCTAAATTGATGACTTCCTGGATGTTGTAGAAGTTCTGATTATAAATCGAAATAAATGTTTTTCCGGTCGGATCTTCGATGACAGATTTGATTTGATCGGTAATTTTGTGATTCGGGGAGGAGATACCAGGAAGATCTGCGCTTTCGCTCTCTGTCATAAGAAGGAATGTCTTTTCGTTCTCAGAGAGTCTTGCGACTTTCGGAAGATCGAACTGATATCCTTTTAAGGGTGAGTAGTCAGAGATGAAATCAGAGGTGTAGACAATGTTTCCAAAACGGGTGCGGAGAGCGAAACCGAAAGATTCAGCGACGCTGTGTGTGGTTTGGAAAAGCTCAAAACTATGTCCGGCAATTTGGATGGAATCGGAGGGTTGAACGGTGATGAATTTCGCTCCGTTGATGACTTTCTTAAAGCGGTTATAGTAGGTGTGACGAATCATCTGAATGGTAGTTTGGGTGGCGTAGATAGGAGCGTTGCAAACTCCTAAGAGATACGGGATTGCACCATACTGATCATCGTGACCATGGGTGATGATGATACCTTTAACACGGCGTGCGTTGTTTTTTAAATAAGTAAAATCCGGAATGATGAAATCGACGCCAGGCATCTGGCTTGTCGGGTACTTCAAACCCGCTTCAATGACAAAGATATCTTCATCGACTTCAATGACATAGCAGTTTTTACCCATCTCATCCATGCCGCCTAAAGGCAGGATTTTGATCGGGTATTTGCCGATGTCTAAGCTGTATGGATTTAAGGTGTTATCGTTTGTTTTAGTGTCCATAATAAACTTCCTTCAAGGAGAAAAGCACTAGAATGAAACAGTTGCTTTTCTTTATCAATTTTTTTACAGAGTGTTTGCGCTATATAAGTTACTCGATTTTTCAGTTGATTTCAATTGTTTTGCGAAAAATCAATCTCGAGGAGAACAGGGCAGTGATCAGAGCCGAAGCAATCATTTAAAATTTTGCTCCTTGTCACTTTTGGAAACAGGTCTTCGGTGACAAGCATGTAGTCAATTCTCCAACCAGCATTTGTTTTTCTCGCGTTGCGAAAATAAGACCAGTAGGAGTATTTCTTCTCTTCAGGATGAAGTGCTCTGAACGTATCGACAAACCCTAAGTCGAGAAGTTTTTGGAACTCTCTTCTCTCTTCGTCAGTAAAACCGGCGCTGTGATGATTGGTGCTCGGATTCTTCAAATCAATCTCGTTATGAGCGACGTTGAGATCTCCGGTGACAATCACCGATTTTTTGGCTTTTAACTGACTGAGATACTCACGGAGGTCTTCTTCAAACTGCATGCGGAAAGAAAGGCGCTTAAGCTCCTCCCCAGAGTTTGGCGTGTAGAGGGTCACAAAGTAGAAATCATCGAATTCAAGAGTGGTCGCTCTACCTTCTTCATCGTATTTTCCATCTAAAAGACCATAGTGAACATTGAGAGGTTTTATCTTGGTGAGAATCGCAGTTCCAGAATACCCCTTTTTCACTTTCGATACGGTCCAATAAGGAGTGTATCCATCTAAAGAAAGCGGGAAGTTTTCATGAGTTGTCTCGCTCATCTTGAGCTCTTCAAAACCGATGAGATCCGGATTTTCAGAAATCCATTCGTGAAGGAGATCTTTTTTCAGATACGCATTGATCGAATTGACATTGAACGAGAGAAGCTTCATTCGCGGTGTGCCTTTCCGTCAGAGGTGAGGATCTCCTCGTACATTTCCGGTCTGCGATCGCGGAAAATACCCCACTCTCTTCTCTTTCTCATTATCTTATCAAGGTCGTAGGTGTGAATGCGGATGCCCTCTTCTTCTCTATCCATCGACTCGATAAGAACACCGGTCTCATCGGTCATGAAGGAAGAGCCATAGAAAGTCATGGTGGAGTTTACATCATCTTCTCTACCCACGCGGTTAGAAGCTAACACAGGCATGATGTTAAGCGCAGACTGGCCGATCATCGCGTTTCTCCAGTGAGGCATAGAATCCTTGTCTAAGACAGGCTCTGAGCCGATCGCGGTGGGGAAAAGCAAAAAGTCCGCCCCTTTGAGAGCAAGGATTCTACCGGTTTCTAAGAACCATTGATCCCAGCAGATTCCGATGCCGACTTTACCGGCTTTGGTGTCGAAGACTTTAAATCCTGTGTCGCCTGGAGTGAAGTAGAACTTCTCTTCATAGCATTGACCCGTGGGGATATGAGTCTTGCGATACAAACCCTTTCTCTCGCCGTCTTTATCGATGACACAAATGGAATTATAATAGCAATTTCCACTCTTTTCAAAGAAAGATATCGGCAAGACAATCTCTAATTCTTTTGCGAGTTTTTGGAAGTATTCCAAGGTTTTGCTATGCTCGTACTCTTC
>JALFLX010000045.1 GCA_022774485.1 Bacilli bacterium | reverse complement strand
TTCCTGTGTTCTGATCATGAGTAGAAGTCTGTTTGATAGGGCCTTGATAGTCCCTAAAATCAGTTCTCTTCACATAAGGAATTGAAGCGTTCTCCCCTTCTTTTCCATCGACACTTACACCGTCAATTGCATCCTTTCCGGTGAAGAGATTATCAATTGTTGTTCCTGTTTTTTCTTCTTTTTCTAAGATGATGTCACTCTCACAGCGATAAGAGAAAATGCCAGGATGCACACCGCCCTTTGACGATACTTCTTTCACCGTGTGAGAATTCTCGCAAAGCTTGAGCTGATACTCACCTTCATCAATCTCATAAGTGGTCTTTCCGTTGTGATTCAAATCATAACAGTCATAAGAGGCGAAGTCTCTCGCTTTCGTTTTCAAAGTTACCACCTCATATTGATCAGGAGCAATCAACCCTGTCTTTTCAAAAGAGATAAGTTTCATCTGAGACTTTTCCACTTCGCCAGGAATATATTCCGGAGTGAGATAAAGAGAGACGACATCTTTACGAGCATAAGAACCCGTATTGGTGACTTTGACTTCAAAGGTGATCTCTGTATCTTCATGAATCACACTGTCTTGAGGAAGAGAGATGTTGACAAGCTCCCAACTGAAGTCTGTGTAACTCATTCCATATCCAAATGGGTATTGAACAACGGCATCATAACCAGTAACTGTTTTCTTTTCATTGTTGTTGTCATAGATTTCTCTTGTTCTTGTGGAAAAAGCACCTTCCGCATCTGCCGTTTCAAAGAAACGATATCCGACATAGATTCCTTCGACATAATCGATGTAAGGAAGACTTGGACGGGTTGTGACGCCTGCATTTGTCTTCTGGTTGATCCCATATTCTAAATCCTGATCAGAATAGAAAGAGACACCCTCAAATCCTGTGTACTCATAATTAAGATTCTCTTTGAAATCATAAGGAAGGGTATCAGCAAGGTGTCCGGAGGGAGTATTCTCTCCGTACAGAACTTTCGGAATCGCATTTGCTCCGTGCTCTCCTGTCGCTCCAACAAGAAGACAAGCATCAATTCGATCCATTCTCGCTAAGAAATCGAGCTGGAACGAATTGGTGGAGTTGATAATGACAATCACATTATCAAAATGATCTTGTGCGAAGTTAAGAAGGTCCTCTTCCTCTGTTGAAATCTCTAACGAGTGACGAGAATTATCGATTGTCTCAATCGGTTTGCTCTTATACTGAACAGTAGGCATATCCTCACTCTCACCACCTTGTCTTGAAATAGTAACAATCGCAGTGTCAGAGAATGAGATACTATCCTCTAAAAGAGAAGCGTAATCAGCCTGATGAATATCGGGTTCTTTTAATCCGAAAGAATAAGGAGATTCATCCACATTAAAATTCAACGTGTTGATATCATGAGTGATTGTGGCATAATCCCGATAGTAATCGATCAGATCATAATTGATATCTATTCCGTAATCATCCATGGCGAAAGCAAAGTCAGTATTATCATCAAAATTATCGCTTTGTGGGAGAACTCTTCCAGATCCAGAACCGCCGTAAATCCACTGAACCGTACCAAAGCCGAAAAGGTTCACAGCTTCATGTTTTTTTGTAGATAAAGGTAAAAGGCCATCATTCTTCACTAAGACAATCCCTTCTTCCTCTATCTTTTCTGCTAAGTCTCTTCCTTTGGAAGCGGAGACTTGAGAATACTCCTCATCAATAATCGGTGGACAGAGTAAACCGATAGCATCCGCACGATATTTGGAAAAGACAACATCGCCAGCGATAAGGAAGGAAAGAGAGAGTAAAGAGAGCGAAGAAAAGACGATTTTTCTTGCGATTTTTTTCATAGCATTCTCCTTTTGCACGACTGATAGAACAACATAAGTATAAATTAAAAATTCAAATCAAGAACAAAAGATACGTAATCGACTTTGATTTTTTCGCAATTTATCTAACGGTGAAAGAATGAGAGAGCCTCTCTTAAAACATCCTCATAATCGACAGAGACACTTCTTTTTCCTTTTTCAAGATAGAACAAGAACTCCATATTCCCTTCTTTATTCCCGAGAATCGGAGAATATGTCACACCCAGTATACCGATTTTCTTTGCTTTGAGATAGCAGTCAAAATCCTTGAGGGAAGTGAGAAGATCCTCATCGCTCTTGACGACACCGCGCTTATTCAGCTTTCCTTTTCCAACCTCAAACTGAGGCTTAAAAAGCATCACTAAGGAGAAATTCTCTTGGAAAGAAAGCAAGGTATCGATAATCTCTCGAATCGAAATAAATGAGACATCACATACATAAAAATCGATAGGATCTCTCAATACACTTTTATCAATATATCTAAAATTTGTATTCTCTAATACGACAACTCTCTCATCTTCTCTGAGCGATGGGTGAAGCTGAGAAGTACCGACATCGACAGCGTAGACACGCCTTGCGCCACGCTTGAGAGAACAGTCAGTAAAGCCTCCGGTTGAGGAACCGATATCACAGATGATTTTCCCCTCAAAAGAGAGGGAGAAACAATCGAGTGCTCGTTCAAGCTTATGGCCGCCTCGTGAGACATATTCTAACACCTGATTCTCTTTCACTTCGACAGTGTCATTTTCTTTCACTTCATATCCGTTTTTCGTCACTGCTTTTCCATTAACAAAAACGCAAGAGCTCTGAATCAGCTGGCTCGCTTTGCTTCTCGTCTCCGCGATATGTTTCTCAGTAAGATATTTATCAAGTCTCATAATGCTCTCATTTTACCACATCTGTTGTCATCGACAAAAAAGACGGCCAGAAAGGCCGCCTGAATCGATCGACGAAATTTGTCACTTATTAGTGACAAGTGTTCCAAGTTCCTCTCCTTTGACAACGCGGACAGCGTTCTCAGGGTCGTTCATATTGAAGACTCTGACATCGACCTCACTGTCAACCAGAAGACCAACAGCGGTGTTATCCATGATCTTCAACCCTTTGGCGAGGATATCCTGATAAGAAATCTTCTTGATCAACTTCGCATCCGGATTTTTTCTCGGATCATCGGTATAGATACCTTCGACACCATTCTTTCCCATGAAGATACCATCTGCGCAAATTTCCTTAGCGCGAAGAGCAGCAGTAGTATCTGTAGTGAAGAAAGGAGAACCGATACCACCTGCAAAAATGACAACCCTCTTCTTCTCAAGATGACGAATTGCTTTTCTGCGGATATAGGGTTCGCAGCACTGATTGACCGGGATAGCGGACATCACTCTAGTGACAAGCCCATGATTTTCAAAATAAGACTGGAGACACATCGCATTCATGACAGTCGCCATCATTCCCATATAATCACCGATGGTGTGTTCAATTCCTAACGAAGAAGCCATATTTCCTCTCCAGATGTTGCCACCACCGACAACGATAGCGACCTCCGTTCCCATTTTTTGAATACGGCTCACGATATCATAAATTTTTTCTAAGAATTCACTGTCGTAAATATCAGAGTGACCTTTCAATGCCTCTCCTGAGATCTTCAATAGAATTCTATGATATTGGTTTTCCATAAACTGCGCCTCCTTTATCTATTATATAAGAAAGGCACCTCATTAGAGGTGCCCTCATTTTCAGAAATACAAATTACTTGCCAGAAGCCTGAGCAGCGACTTCAGCGGCGAAGTCATCCTGACGCTTTTCGATACCTTCACCGACAGCGAAGCGGAGGAAGGAAACTAAAGAAGCGTTGTTCTCTTTTAAGAGCTGAGCGACAGATTTGTCTTCTTCTCCAATTAAGCCCATATCGGCTAAGACACTCTCGAAGAGAGACTTCTTGACTCTACCCTCGATGATCTTATCCTGGATGTTAGCAGGTTTCTTCGCAAAGGAAGGATCCTGTAAAGAAGCTTCTCTCTGGACCTCAGTCTCTTTGGCGATGACTTCAGCAGGGATATCAGCTTCGTTAGCATAAGACGGATTGTTGGAGCAGACAACTAAGGAAATGCGGTTAGCAACTTCCGGATTGCCGCCTTTGATTGTAGTTAAGACAGCGATTTTACCCTTCATGTGGAGGTAAGGTCCGAAGTTGTCTTCCGGATTCTTGTGAACGATCTCGAATCTTCTAAAGTCGAGCTTCTCACCGAGTTTAACACCGGCATCGACGAAGATCTCTTCGATAGATTTGCCTTCAGCATTCTTGGCCTGCTTCGCTTCTTCTAAGCTCTTAGGCTCAGTAGCTAAGACAATCTCATTCACTTCTTTGACTAAAGCGCGGAACGGATCAGAGTTAGCGACGAAGTCAGTCTCGCAGTTGATTTCGATAACAGCGGCTTTGTCGCCATCGACAAGGATAGAAGCGACACCCTCAGCAGCGATTCTAGTCGCAGCTTTCTTAGCGGCTTTCGCAATACCCTTTTCTCTCAACCAAGTGATTGCTTTTTCTAAATCGTGATCGTTAGCGGCTAAAGCTTTTTTGCAATCCATCAAGCCAGCGCCAGTGCGGTCACGAAGCTGTTTGATCTGTTCGATTTCAGTCATAATTACTTGCTCTCCTCCGTTGCAGGTTTTTCTTCAGCAGGAGCCTCAGCCTTTGCAGCTTCAGCAGCCGGCTTTTCCTCTTCCTTCTTCTCATCAGAGAAGCGACGGAAGTTCTTCTTCACAAATTTCTTTCTAGCGATTCTCTTGCCGTTCTTTCTCATCGCAAGAGCATCATCTCTGAGCTTAGCACGGATGGCTTTGCTCTGCTCATTAGGATCAACACCCTTGAGCATCTCAGCCATGGTCTGAGCAGCAGCTTCGCTGTTCTTGTAAGCATAGAGCGGTTCTCCACCCTTTCCTTCGACAACAGCATCCGCTAAGAGACCGACGATGATACGGATAGAAGCTTCACCATCATCATTGGCAGGGATAAGGTAATCGATGGTATCAGGATCAGTGTTGGTGTCACCTAACGCAAAGACAGGGATGTTGAGAAGCTTAGCTTCGGCAACAGCGTTGTGCTCGGTCTTAGGATCGACAACAACTAAGGCCTGAGGTAAGAGACGGAGCTCTTTGATACCTTCGAGGTTCTGGCTGAGTTTAGCTTTTAATTTTAACTTCTCGGCAGCTTCCTTCTTAGGAAGTTTCTCGAGTTCACCGCTGAGCTCTTCCTGTTCGAGAGAACGGAGCAAAGCGATTCTCTTAACGATGGTGTGGAAGTTAGTGAGAGTTCCACCTAACCATCTGTGGCAGACAAAGAAAGAACCAGAGCGGACCGCTTCTTCCTGAATCGCCTTTTGTGCATAAGCCTTCGTTCCGACAAAGAGAACCTTTCCACCCTTGCTGACAATGTCCTTTAAGGCGTGATAAGCGCTCTGCATCTGAACAGCAGACTTGTTGAGGTCGATGATGTGGAGATTGTTTCTCTTGCCGTAGATGAACTTTCTCATCTTCGGATTCCAACGGGAAACCTTGTGTCCGAAATGGCATCCAGCCTCTAATAAAGTTTTTGCACTGACAACCGGATCATCAGGATTATGGACAGTGCTGGCCATGACATCCTGGGGCTGTTCGGCCTGAACAGCTTCGACTTTGACTTCTTCGCTCATTTTGAGCCTCCTTTTTGTTTACCTACTAAGCGCTTCAAGATGCCAACCCAATCCGTTGAGCGTTGCAAGCCACCTATGTGCTTGTTCTGAAGAAAGGTGCGACGGAGAGGACGTGTCAGCAAGATTCACGCTTATGGTTATTTGCGCACACGCGCATTGAATAAAATATCAAATAAAAAGAAAGACTTCAAGTTATATATAAATATATATCACTATTTTATAAGCCTATACCCTCATCTATACGTTTCAAAAAGACAAAACATCTATATGACATATGAGAGAAAATCGAAAAATAACGATATGTTTCTCAAAAAACACTTGAAATAAGCCTTGACTTTCATTATAGTAATAAGGCTATTTGGCCCGATCGACAAGCGGCTTAAGTCACAGCCCTCTCAAGGCTGTATTTCACGGGT
>JALFLX010000037.1 GCA_022774485.1 Bacilli bacterium | reverse complement strand
AAGTTCTACCATTGAACTACGTCTGCAGAAACGGCTTGATTATTTTATTCTAGTCCGTTTCAAATAGCAAGTAGAAATTAGCGATAAATGAAGATTTTTCTTGAGATGTAGTTGTAAATCATGACGATTAATGTTCTTAAGACAAAGCAGATTGGATATGAGAATAAAGTGATACCGAGCTTGAGATTGAAGAGATCATAAAGAACATACTGAATTGCGATACCGATAAGCAGACCGATGATTGCAAGGATGAGGAACATCGCCATTCCTTTGATTGTTTTTGAAGTGTCACTTTTTGCGTTTTTATAGACCATATAGGTGGACATCAGGTAATTGATAACAACTCCGACTGTGAAGCCCATCGCGGTGGAAATTCCAGAAACATACCAAGCGGTATTACCTTGAAACACATAGAATTGGAAGAGGAAGCAAAGAAGAAAATCAAAGACCGCAGCGATCAGTCCAACAATGGCGAAGCGGAAGATTTCCCAGAAGAGAGCATTGGAGAAGGTTTTTTCTTCCAGATATAGCTTATAGATTAAGTAGTCATAGGTGAAAGTTAAGACTCCAGCGATGAATAAGGACATCGAATTTGACACTTCTAATGTCGTCAAGAAGATTGAGATGACAAGATAGGCTAAGATACCAAAGAGTGATAAGACACCTAAGAAAATGAGATTCTTTCCTTTCTTCCCTATGTTTGGTGGTGTTCCGCTAGGCTTTGCAAAAATGAGAGAGAGGAAGAAAAAAACAGTTAAGAAGAGAGAGATTACAAAGCCAGCGAGAGCGAAAGACCCTGAGAAGAGAATCGTTTTCCCCTGGGAATAGGTGATTTCAACTGGATTGAATCTCTTTGTTGAGATGATTTGAACTGCGTAAAGCAACACGCCTAACAAGGCGAATAAAAAGATAAAAGCGAAAGCGATCAAGCTTTCTTTGATAAGCTCTTTGGTGAAGAAAGGCTTTTTCTCAACTGATGTTTTGTTTGTGGAATTCTGATCTTTTTTCATGGCTCGATTGTAACGCAAACACAAAAAAAACGAAAGAAAAGAAAGACAAATCCTTCTGTATTTTATATAATAGTCGAGCTGGAGCGTTACCCAAGAGGCTGAAGGGACCGGTTTCGAAAACCGGCAGTAGGGAAACCTAGCCAGGGTTCAAATCCCTGACGCTCCGCCATGATAGGTAAATAAGGCGATAAGAATTATTCTGTCGTCTTTTTCTTTGTTTATTCTTTGCGTTTACCCAACAAATAGGGAATGATTTTTATAGATGGTTGATTTTGGGGCTTTTCTTTGATGATTTCCATTATGGATAGGATGGAGAAAACTCAACTTGAAATGATATTTATATTTCATCATTTTGGGCTTCTAATAGCATGCGTAATTTGACAAAGAAATTATCAGAAGTGTCGAGTAAGAATACGGATGGGAAAACATTTAATGTAAAAAATGCTACGCGTTTAACGCCTTGGAATAGCTGAGTAAATTGAAATTCATTGATCAATAAAAGGAATAGAGGAATTTCCATCATGAAAAAGGGATGGTGAGTTTACCATCTCCAATCGGATATATCTGAAGTGTTTTTATCTTGCTTCTCTTTTGCTTCTGGATGCAATTGAAAGAACATCGAAATGAGCAAGAAGAAATAAGAGAAGAGGATAATGGCGACAGAGATGAGAATAAAGGTGCTTCTATTTTCACCTTCGATCTTGGTGATCGGTGCGATGACACTCGCAAAGAGGAAGAGATAGATGATGCTTATCCAAAGGACACGATAGGAGAAGGTTCCTCTTGCAAACAGTTTCTTTTTCTGTTTCATATTAGAACCTCCCCGAGAGCTCTGCTCTGAGGTAAAGAACAGTATCATCAATAAAGAAGGAGAGAAGAGAAAGGAAAAAGCATAGATACAAAGTGATGGCTGCTGAAATGATTCCACTTCCTAAGGAGAATGATTTCTTGCTGTTTGCACTGAGAGAGGGATTTTGAATTCCCCTTGCGATGTAGTACTGTCGAATCAATGAATTCGTGCTGAAGGTGAATAAGATTGCAGCGGTGAGAAGAAACAGCATTCCAAGAGAGAATAGCAAGGTGGATGTTTTTCTGTGATGGAAGGAAAAGGGTGTTCCGATCAAGAAGAGAAGAAAGGAAAGAATCAAGAAGACAAAAGCAAAGAGGAGAACAGGATTCCCTGATTTAAGAGATAGAGAAGGACTTTTTATCGGAATACCGAAAATGAATGAATAGCAGCTAGAGAAAGACTGTGCGGTAGAGCTTATTTGATAGACAAGCGCTGGAAGGAAGAGGAAAAGAAAACAGAGCAAAAGTAAGAAAATAACAGCGAATCTCAGCGCGATACCGATTTGTTTTCTTGAGAGTTTTTTCATAACTTTATTATATCCAAAATAAAGAAAAGATATCATCTCTTTTCTTTTTCGAGGATATCGAATACAACAGCGGTTTGCTGTGATAAAATGGACATAGGAAAAGGAAGGGAGCCGAAAATGAAAACAATCTCAGTTATTTTACCTTGCTATAACGAAGAGGAATCTTTACCGCTTTATTTCAAAGCGGTGGACCCTGTGATTGAGAAGATTGAAGGATACCAGTTTGATTTTGTGTTGGTTAACGATGGTAGCAAAGACCACACCTTAGATGTGATGAAAGATCTCTATCAAAAGAGAAATGATGTCACAGTTGTGAATGAGGCTCGAAACTTTGGACAAAACGCCGCCTTGACTGCTGGCCTTTTGACAGCAAAAGGCGATTATGTCGTCATGATGGATGTTGACCTTCAAGATCCAGTTGAGCTCTTAGCTGAGATCTG
>JALFLX010000016.1 GCA_022774485.1 Bacilli bacterium | reverse complement strand
AATCATCTTGTTCATCGATGAGATTCACACCATCATCGGCGCCGGATCTACAGGCGATGGTTCCCTTGATGCTGCCAATATCCTCAAGCCGCTTTTAGCTAGAGGTGAGCTTCACTGCATCGGTGCGACAACCCTGAACGAGTATCGCAAATACATTGAAAAAGATCCTGCCTTTGCAAGACGTATGCAGAAAGTTATGGTGGATGAACCGACAGTGGAAGACTCTATCACAATCTTAAGAGGCATTAAGGATCGCTATGAACAACATCATGGCGTCGAAATTTCTGATGATGCTATCATCGCCGCTGTCACACTTTCTAAACGATATATCACGGACCGTTTCTTGCCAGATAAAGCAATCGACTTAATCGATGAAGCCTGTGCAAAAGTCAGAATGCAAATTGACACCATGCCAGAAGAGCTCGATGAAGTCAACCGCAAGCTCATGCAGTTGCAGATTGAAAAAGTTTCCATGAAGAACGACACTTCCGAAAATGCGAAGAAGCGTATGGAGGACATGGAGAAAGAAATCTCAGAGCTCTCCAGCAAGAAAGATCATTTAACTGCTCAATGGAAGGCTGAAAAAGCAGAGTCAGAAAAGCAGAAAGATATCAAAAAAGAGCTTGATATCGCTAATCTCAACCTGCAAAAAGCAATGCAAGATGCAGATTATACCAAAGCTGCGATGATCCAGAATAAGACCATCCCTGAGCTTCAGCAGAAACTCAATCAAGCCAAGGAAAACACCAAGGCTTCCACTCTTCTAAGCGATTATGTCTCTGATGAGACTGTCGCGCAAGTGATTTCCTATCAAACTGGCATTCCGGTGAGCAAACTCACCAAGAGTGAGAGTCAAAAGATTCTCGGTTTGAAAGATGAGCTCGCCAAGAGAGTCATCGGACAAGACGATGCTTTAAATCAAATCTCAAGCTCTATCTTACGCTCGCGTGCTGGTCTCTCTGACAGTTCTCGTCCGATCGGTTCCTTCTTGTTCTTAGGACCTACCGGTGTCGGTAAAACAGAAGTCGCCAAAGCATTAGCAGAACAACTCTTTGACTCCGAACGTCAGATTGTCAGAATCGACATGTCTGAATATATGGAGAAAGAAAATGTCTCTCGTCTTGTCGGTGCTGCTCCTGGTTATGTCGGATATGAAGAAGGGGGACAGTTGACTGAAGCGGTGAGAAGAAAACCGTATTCTATTGTTCTCTTCGACGAGATTGAGAAAGCACATCCTGATGTCTTCAACATTCTCTTACAAGTCCTCGATGATGGACGTCTCACTGACGGACAGGGAAGAACGATTGACTTCACCAACACGATCATCATCATGACCAGCAACTTAGGAAGTGAATACTTGTTGCAAGGAAATGATGAAGAGAATCAAAAGAAAGTCAAAGAGCTTCTCAAACACACCTTCAAACCAGAATTCCTCAACCGTATCGATGAGATTGTCATGTTCAATTCTCTCTCAGAAAATGTGGTCGATCAGATTGTCATGAAGTTCTTAAATCTCACCAAGAAGAGATTAGCGGATAAAGAAATCAACTTTACCTATGATAATAACGCAGTCAAATACATCCACAAGCACTCCTATGATCCAATTTACGGTGCGCGTCCAATCAGAAGATATCTCCAAAGTGCTGTAGAAACTCCTTTAGCGAAGAAGATTCTTAACGGTGAAGTCGGAAAAGAGGTCTTCTTAACCAGTGATGGAAATGAGCTGATCTTCCGATAAAAAGAAAGATTCCCTTGAGCAATCAGGGGAATTTTTCATTTCTTTTTGTTGTGATATTTACAGATAGAAGTGAAAGGACAGAGCGAGCATTCTTCATTTCGAGCGTGGCACACTTCTCTTCCAAAGAGAATCAACTGTCTGTGGAGGTGAATCCTACTCTCGACTTTAAAAATCTTCTCAAGCTGTAATTCAGTTCCTTTCGGATCGAGAGAATCTTTGACAATGCCAAGACGATGGGTAACTCGATAGACATGAGTGTCAACTGGGATATAAGGATCTCCGTAATACTCCGCTAAGACAACACCGCTGGATTTAAAACCGACCCCAGGAAGCTTTTGAAGTTTTTCTCTGTCGCGAGGAACAACGCCTCCGTATTCTTCTAATAGAATTCTTGCTTCTTGTATGAGATATTCGGTTTTGGTGTTAGAGAGGCCGACATTCTTGATGCACGATTTGATGACATCTCGATTTTCTTCGGTGTAATCAGAAAGTTCTGGAAGGATCGAAAAGAGCTTTTCCGTAGCCAAGTTCACCGATTTATCCGTAGCCTGAGCCGAGAGAACAACAGCAAACAAAAGCTGCCAGTCTGTCTGGAACTTCAAAAAGGTAGAAGTGTTCGGATATCGTCTTTCGAGCTCATCTTTGATGAGGCTTGCCTTTTCAATCGCCGTCATTGATATTCCAGTCCGTATCATCAATCAAGCGTCTTAACGCATCGTTTTTGCGGTTCTTCTCATCGATTGTGGAGACACCTATATTCTTTCTCGATGCACTTCTCTGCATCTCGAGAATCAAGCGGTCTGCAGTGGGATAAGAGATGTGACCGTTCTTTGTCAAACTCTTATGGCACGCTTCTTTGATCATATCCTCTGTCGCGCCTTCTTTGAGCCACGCAGTGACACGATCACGCTCGATTGGAGAAAGTGGGCCGCCTAAGGATTCTAAAAAGGAATAGAGCCCCTCAGCGACCATATCAGTCGGAGAGCGGTAATTTCCTCTTAAGGCAAAATCTTTCATCTCATCCTCAAAGATCTGAACTTTAAATTCATCCAAAGAGGAGTAGAAGATATTTCCTTCTTGTTTAATTTGAATAAACTTCTTTCCCATCAGATTTGAGAGAGAAGAGTCGATATCATCTTTGCTTGCATACATATAAGGAGCTAACACATCACAGGTCAAAAGAGTCTTCGGTTGCATATCTAAGACAGCATCCGAGATGAATAAAACCATGCAGTCGAGCTCATTTAAGCCGTAGTGCAGATATTTTTTGACAAGCAATCCTTTCCAATCAATTTCATTCGCTGAGATTTTCATATTCGCCTCCTATGCTATCATTATACCATGTTGAGAGTTTCCCTCACTTTTTGTTGGACCACAGATGGGCATTTTTCTAGTTCCATCTTTACTTTTTCAAGAGAGAGCAATTTTAAGAGAGGAAAAGAAGAATCAATCGCTTTTCGTGTGTTCTCTTCCATCGTGAGAGAAAGCTCTTCTTGAAAGCGGAGCGCTCGGATAATCCGCAAAGGATCTTCTTGAATTCTCTTCTCAGGTTCACCGATGAAACGGAGTATTCTACTCTCACAATCCGCTAAGCCATAGCCGGTGGGATCGTGAATTTCAAAATCTTTTGAGACATAAAGCGCGTTGATGGTGAAATCTCTTCGGATAGAATCCTCTTGATACGATGAAATGAACTCTACCTTAAGAGGATGTCTGTGATCTTGATAATCGCCTTCTTTACGAAAATGAGCAATCGTGATATCAACACCATCCCTACGAAAAGAAAGTGTTCCGAATTTGGCAAACACAAGCGAGTGAGGAAAGAGAGAAGTGAGAGTAGAAAGAGAGACATCGGTTGCAAAATCCATATCGTGAGTCTCCCTTTGAAGAAGCGTGTCACGCACGAAACCACCCACCATAAAACTGTTCTCCCCTAAGGTAGAGAGAAGAGAAGAAAATAGAGATAAATAGGGTTCTTTCACATTTAACTTCATATACGAAAAGATGCCGCATCGCTGCGGCACCATTCAGGTTTACTTGTTGTTGACGAGATCCTTCAAAGTCTTAGAAGGTTTGAACTTAACCGCTTTGGAAGCAGGGATTTCAATCTTGTCATCTTTCTTAGAAGGATTGACACCCATTCTCGCAGGACGATCGACTAAGAGGAACTGACCGAAACCAGCGATCTTAACGCCATCAAAATCAGGATCTGTGATACCCTGAGCAATCGCGGCAAAAAGAACTTCGACCGCTTTGGTCGCATCGCCTTTGGTAAGTCTGACTTCCGCTGCGATTCTCTGTGCTAAATCGTCTTTCGTAATCATTTTCTTATCTGCCATAAATTTTTCCTACCTTTCTCTTACAAAAAAGATAACACACGTTTTTTCAAAAATCAAATTTTTCCGATAAATATCGCATTTTTCAAGAAAATCCAAAGTGCAAAAACTTTAGAAAAGACTCAGTCTTGTCCTGGGATTCCCTCTCTTTTCCCGCGGATTGCAAGCTTGATCGGGCAGTTAGTAAAACCAAATTGCTCGCGGATGACATTTTCAAGATAACGTTTATAGGAGAAGTGGAAATAGTTGGGGTTATTACAGAAGATAACAAATGTCGGAGGGACATCCTTGGTCTGGGTCGCATAAGTGATTTTCAATCTTCCGCCATTGAAATTCGGCGCTTCGTTGTCCATCTGTGCTTTCATGATGACAGAGTTCAAGAGAGAAGAAGGAACTGTCCTGTGTATTGTCTCATTGACCTCATCAAGCGCTTGGAAGATTCTTTGAATATTAGAACCGGTGAGAGCGGAGATAAAGACAACAGGGGCGAAGTCTAAGAACTTGAAATATGCTTTCAATTCCTTTTCAAAATTGCGCTGATCATCTTGTCCGTGCGAGTGAAGGTCCCACTTGTTGACGACGATAATGACCGGTTTTCCGTATTCCATCGCGTAATTCGAAACGTGGACATCCTGACTCACTAAGCCTTCAGAAGCATCGATCAACAAGAGAATGATATCTGATCTTCTACAGGCATCTTCCGAGCGGACAACTGCAAATTTGTCCAAGTCCTCTTCCACCTTTCCCGGGCGTTTGATACCAGCAGTATCGATCATGACATACCGCTTGCCATCGCGCTCAAACTGGATATCGACACTATCTCTAGTCGTACCGCTCATCGGGGAGACAATGACACGGTCATATCCTAAAATCTTATTGGCTAAGGAAGATTTTCCGACATTCGGTCTTCCTAAAAGAGCAAAGGTCAAAGCGCCTTCATAAGGATCTTCTTCCACTTCCGGAAGTCTATGGATGACATCATCTAAGAGATCGCCAAGGCCTAAGCCGTGCTCAGCAGAGATTGGATAGGGATCACCGAACCCTAAAGAATAGAACTCGTAGATGTTTCCGATCATGGTCATATCATCAATCTTGTTGACAGCCAAAAGAACCTTATCTTTGTAAGGGAGAAGCTTCTTTGCGACAAACATATCGTTGTTAGAAACACCGACTCTTCCATCCACGACAAAGAGAATGACATCTGCCTCCTGGCAGCCTAGTTCCACCTGATTCTGAACTTCTCTCTGGAAAGGAATATTCTCATCAGTGATACCGCCAGTATCGATGATTGTGAACTCTTTATCAAGCCAGTGTCCTGTGCCGTAATTGCGGTCTCTGGTGATTCCGTATTGACGACCTGTAATCTCTTTTCTCGAATCCGAGATACGATTGAATAAAGTCGACTTTCCGCTGGAAGGAGAGCCGATTAATGCGACAGTACCAAATCTTTTCATTTCAATTCACCTGCTTTCTCATGAAAGAGAGAAAGGATGGCATCGATTTCCTCCTGGATAGTCAAATCGGAAGTATCCAAGAGAATCGCATCCTCCGCTTTTCGAAGTGGGGAGTGCTCACGATGGCTATCAATATAATCTCTTCTTTCAATATCTTTCTGAATTTCATCTAACGAGGCTTCTTTCCCTTTCGAAAGCTCCTCTAAATATCTTCTCTTCGCGCGTGACTCGACCGAAGCGACTTGATAGACCTTCAAGGTCGCATCTGGCAAAACGACAGTTCCGATGTCACGTCCATCCATAACGACAGACTCACCCTTTGCCATCTCCCGCTGAAGCGCAACAAGTCTCTCTCGAACCGCTTTATGAGCACAGGCGTAAGAGACAAGCTTTGTGACATCCTCTTCACGGACACGTTCTGTCACATCTCTTTCATTGAGAAAGATATGCCCGTTCTTATCCTCTCTCATAGTCACTTTATCAAGAATGGATTTCGCATCCTCTTCACTCCTGGTGTCTAGACCCTTTTCAATCATGTAGAGAGTGATAGCACGATACATCGCACCGGTATCTAAATATAAAAAATCGAGCGCTTTCGCAACTCCTTTTGCCGCCGTACTCTTCCCACTGGCCGCTGGGCCATCGATCGCGATAGAATAAGTTTTCATATCATTTCTCCCCTGTCAGCAACACGATAAGAAGAACAAGAATAACAATGACGACAACCGAAATCATCGAAATGATTAAGATACGAGCGACATCCACAGGATGTTTCTTCTCTTTTTTTGATTTGCGGAAACGCTTCTTAGTCTCTTCTTGAATCTTCTTCTCATCGAACTTCTCCTGTTCCTTGGCAATCTCTTCCAAAGAGAGCGTGAGTGTTGTCCTTTTTAATCCTGTCTTTGAAGTTTGAGACTCTTTTTCCTCCAAAAAAGAATAGTTGTCCATCTGCTCGATTTTCTTTCTCAATTCCGCATAGAGAACCACTCTGCTTTTCTGTGCCATCTCAATCTCCCCTGACTCAAATATTATATAAGATAACGGGTTAAATTCACACCGACAAAGGCGATTTTTCTCGCTGATTTCAATTGCTTTATGCCTTGTTTTTTCATACAATATTGTGCACGCCGCTATAGCTCAGTCGGTAGAGCAACTGATTCGTAATCAGTAGGTCGGAAGTTCGATTCTTCTTGGCGGCACCATCTTGAAAGCATAGGTTTGATACCATGAAATTAAGGTATCAAGCCTTTTTCTTTATATAAACGTGAAAACCGGATAACTAAGCCACTTATTCGAAATATAAGAAGAGATAAAGTATCAATTTAGAACCTTAAAGTGTACTGAACCCTTAATGTTGTGCTATAGTTCTATTTAAAGTCCAATGTCAGGGGTGCAGTACAGACCAATACTGGGCTTTTTATTAACACTAATTTAATATAGCTTCCACCAGTGTATCAAACTTGTCATTACACCTATGGCATTTTAGCCGTTTTGTATCAATATTGTTGTTTACACACATTACAGGGCAATAGG
The DNA here is from genome assembly GCA_022774485.1 of Bacilli bacterium. Classification (GTDB taxonomy): domain Bacteria; phylum Bacillota_I; class Bacilli_A; order RFN20; family CAG-288; genus Enterosoma. The sequence continues at coordinate 7,848 of JALFLX010000016.1, read as the reverse complement.
TTTAATACAATTTAGTATTATGTTGCATTTTCGTGATGGATTGACTTCACTAATTGCAGTATTCCGTGTTCTCTTTAATTAAACTTGTTGGAAACATATGCCTATAACAAGTTTTTAAACTTATTGGGGACATATGGTATAACCAAGTTGCGATATAAGGAATGATTATGATGAGATTCAAAATTAATGAAGATTTAAAATTAATACGAGAAATGCTTGAATTAAGTCAAGAGGAAATATCTTTGTTCATAGATGTTGATAAAAAACAATTATACGTCTTGAGAATAATGAAAATTATCCTACTAATGAGACATTAGAGAAAATATATAATTTTTCATTGAAAAATGGAGCTACCTCAGGTAACTCCATTTTTCGTTTGAATTAGTCGACGAAGGCTAAGATTGCCATCGGAGCATTGTCACCGCGACGGTTGAAGGTCTTGATGACTCTGGTGTAACCACCATTTCTCTCCTTATACTTCGGTCCGAGGACATCGAAGAGCTTCTGAAGCGCATCTTTGCCGGTCTTAGGATCGATGAAACCCTGTTCACGGACAAAACTTGCAGCCAATCTGCGAGAGGCGAGATCGCCTTTCTTCGCATAGGTGACAAGTCTTTCCGCTTCCTGCTGAGCGCGTTTCGCGGTGGTCAAAGTGACCTCGATACTTCCGGAGATGATGAGCTGAGAAACGACATTTCTCAACATGTTCTTTCTCTTGTCGGAAGTATATCCGGCTTTGAAGCGGACGCCGCCTTTGCCGTGTACATTCTTTCTACCAATAGTACTCATTGTAGTTTACCTCACTTTACTTCTTCAAATTGTCGTCGCCCTGGAGGGATAAACCGATGCCAGCCAACTTGTCGAGAATTTCTTTATAGGATTTCTTTCCAAGGTTGCGGACAGTCATCAATTCAGCTTCCTTCATGTTGCAGAGATCCTGAACGGTTTTGATGCCGTTTCTCTTCAAGCAGTTGTAGGAGCGGACGCTCAAGTCGAGGTCCTCTAAAACCATCTGGTTGAATTTGTTTTCAGGTTTCTCTTTGCTGACGACCATGACAGCGGCATTCTTGACCGCATCGTTGAGATCTTCAAATACTTTGAAGTGCTCGTCTAAAATCTTAGCGGCGAGTGCGACCGCATCAGCGGCAGCTAAGCTTCCGTCAGTCTCGACAGAGATGATGAGCTTCTCGTAGCTCGCATCGTGTCCGACACGGAAAGGCTCGACATCGATGTTGACTTTCTCAATCGGAGAGAAATTCGAATCGACAGCGATTGTACCGATTGCCCAATAAGGATCCTTGTTATCTTCTGCGGTGACAAAGCCACGGCCTTTTCTCGCATGAAGAGTCATCTTGATCTTTCCGCCAGCAGCAAGGTGGCATAAGACCATGTCAGGATTCACGACAGAGACCATATCAGGGCAGAAGATATCTCCAGCCTTGACCACTTTTCCATCGCGATCTAAATCGGTGGTGTGAACGTCTAATCTTAATTTGTAATCAGCATCCGGATCATCAGAGCCATCTCTTAAGACAAGGTTCTTGATGTTGAGAATGATCTGAGTGAGATCTTCGACGACGCCTTCAAGAGGAGTGTACTCGTGTCTCGCTCCTTCAACCTCGATGCTGTAGACAGCAAGTCCAGGAAGAGAGGAGAGCAAGACTCTTCTCAGCGCATTTCCGACTGTGACACCGAAGCCCTTTTCAAGCGGAGCGACAGTGAAACGTCCAAAATTATCAGAGACATCAGATTTGCTGATATCGAATTTCGGCTGTTCGAATTCTTTCATTCCAAGTTCTCCTTTTTTCGCAAATGTTTAACCACGAGGTCTCTTGGCCGGACGGCAGCCATTGTGAGGGATCGGTGTGACATCGGCGATGGAGAGAACCTTGAGGCCAGCAGCCTCTAATGCTCTAACCGCAGTCTCGCGGCCCGGGCCAGGACCCTTGATCTCGACATCGACAGATTTGAGGCCTCTATCGACACAAGCCTTAGCGACATTTCCAGCGGCGATCTGGGCAGCGAACGGAGTAGATTTTCTAGAACCGCTCATGCCGCAAGTACCAGCAGATGCCCAAGCGATGACCTTACCCTGCTCATCAGAGATAGAGATGATGGTGTTGGAATAAGAAGCGTGGATGTGAGCGACACCTTTGGTAAAGGTAAGTTTAGCTTTTTTCTTACGGATTGTAGTTTTCTTTTTATCAGCCATGTTTCAAAATCCTCCGTATTAGATACCGGCCTTCTTGTGGTTGGCGACGGTCTTTCTCGGACCTTTGCAGGTACGAGCATTGGTTTTATCTCTCTGGCCACGGCAAGGGAGATTCTTTTTGTGTCTCTGTCCGCGATAGGTGCCGATTTCCTGTAATCTCTTGATGTCGAGAGCGACTTGTCTTCTGAGATCACCTTCAACGACATATTTCGCGACTTCGTTACGGATGCTAGTGAGCTCTTCTTCGGAGCAATCTTTCACCCTCTTGGTGCCTTCAACTTTCGCATCGAGGCAAATCTTCTTGGCAGTGGTCAATCCGATACCGTAGATGTAACGGAGAGAGTAGACCAACTGCTTATCATTCGGAATATCTACGCCAGCAATTCTAGCCATATACCCTATATCCTTTCTTTATCCTTGTCTCTGCTTATGTTTTGGATTGGAGCAGATGACCATAACACGTCCCTTACGTTTGATGACTCTGCATTTATCGCAGATCGGTTTGACGGAAGCTCTAACTTTCATGTCAGTTTCTCCTTTAACTGTTAAACTTTGAATCGGTAAACGATGCAGCCATTCGTGACATCATACGGGGAGATTTCCACAGTAACCCGATCTCCCGGCAAAATGCGGATTTTGTTCATTCTCATCTTGCCAGAAATTCTGGCTCTAATCACTGCACCACCGTCGAGTTTTACCGAATATTTCTCGGCGGGGAGGGTATCTACAACTACACCTTCCATTTTAATGAAATCTTCTCTGCTCATGCTTTTAACCCCAACTCCTTAAGATGTCGTTTTACATTGGAGTCAACCGAGGTGACGATTGGACCGTCCTTGGTGATGATCACATCATTCTCATAGTGACAGGTCAATCTTCCATCGGCTGATACAATACCCCAGCCGTCACTGGCGGTGACATACTTACCACTACCCGCCATGACCATGGGTTCAATCGCTAGACACATGCCCTCTCTTAAGAACGGCCCGAATCCCATCTCTGGGGAATAACCATTCGGGATGAAAGGATCTTCATGCATCTGAGTCCCGATGCCGTGGCCTCCGTAATCTCCTAAGAGAGAGAAGCCGTAGGAATCGCAGACTTTTTGGATCGCCATACTGATTTCGTACAGATGATGACCCGGATAACATACCTGATAGGCAGCCCAGAAACACTCTTCGGTGCAGCGAATGAGCTTTTCCGCTTCATCGGAGATATTTCCGACAGCGAAGGTGCGGCAGGCATCTCCATTGTAACCAGTGGAATCTTTATTCCCCATGTCGATAGAGATGATATCGCCTTCCTTCAAAATGATTTTCTTCGACGGGATACCATGGATAATTGTCTCGTTAACTGAGGCGCAAATCGCGTTGTGATACCCATCCTCGAGAGCAAAGTTCGGAACGCCTCCTGTCTCACGGATGAGACGCTCAGCGATTTTGTCAATTTCCCAAGTGGAACGACCAGGACGGATTTCGTCCTGGAGTCTGTCAAAGACAGACCCCAGTTTCGAACCCGCTTGTTTCATGTATTCTAGTTCCTTGGGGTTACGAATGTAGATTTTCATCCGTTTACCTCATCGAGGATCTTTTCGACGTCGGAGAAGACAGCATCGATTGATTGGAGAGCGTTGACTTCGCTGACTAAGCCTTGCTTGCCGTAGTGTTCGGCGATCGGCAAGGTCTGAGCGCGATAGGCATCCAAGCGAACCTGGAACGCTTCTCTCGTGTCATCTTTTCTCTGGATGAGCTCGTGATGGCAAGCATCACAGACATTCTCAACCTGAGGTTTCTTTGTGACGACGTTGTAGCTAGCGCCACAATTCGGACACACTCTACGGCTGGTGATACGGTTGATTAAGACCTCATCGTCAGCAACCATGTGAATGACCGCAGAGATCTGTCTACCGGATTTTGCCAGCATGCTGTCTAAGGCTTCAGCCTGGGGGACAGTGCGCGGGAAGCCATCGAGGAGGAATCCCTCCTTGCAGTCTTCTTTGCCAAGTCTCTCTTCGACTAAGCCGATGGTGACTTCATCGGGAACAAGAAGGCCAGCGTTGATGTATTCGCTCGCTTTCAAGCCCAAGGGAGTCTTTTCACTGATCGCGGCACGGAACATATCTCCTGTAGAGATGTGGGGGATATGATAGTGCTCGATAATCAGCTCGGATTGGGTTCCTTTGCCTGCGGCAGGGGGACCCATCAAAATGATGTTCAAACCATTATTCTCTTTCATCGTTACATCTCACTTTCTGCATAGCCGTGGCCAGCGAGGATACCATTAATCTGATTGTACAACTCTAACGCGACACCGACGACGATGATCAATCCGGTTCCACCTAAGGAAAGGGACTGAGGAACAGCGCCAGTGAGGGATAAGATGACCGGGAGCAACGCGATCAAGCAGAGAGCCATCGAGCCGATGAAGGTCATGCGGTTGAGGGTTCTAGAGAGATAGCGTTCTGTCTCGGTACCGGGTTTGATACCGGTGATGTATGTTCCTGACTTCTGGAAGTTCTCAGCGATTCTCTCCGGGTTGATTTCCAACTGGGAGTAGAAATAAGAGAACGCGATGATCAGGACAGCGTAGATAATCGTGCCGAACGGGAATGAGAAGTTGTCGGTGATCTTTGTCATCGCCTGATAGTTGAAGACCTCTTCAATCTTCTGAGCCCAAGGAGCCGGACTTCCGTTGGAGAAGAGAGAGATGATGATAGAAGGAGCGACCATGATGGAGCTAGCGAAGATGACAGGCATAACAGAGGAGGCGTTGACTTTGATCGGAAGGAAGGAAGACTGCTGGGCAGAGAGCTCGGTCGACTGGGAAGTGTTGGAGTGACTGACCGGCAGTTTTCTGACAGATTTCTCAATGAAAGTGACAAATACGACAATGAGGATAAGGGCGAGCAAGTAAACGGCTAATTGGACGGAACCTTGCAAGATCAAGGTAGCATCGCCGGTATCGACCTTCGCGCTGGAGAGATATTCTTCAAACGCGCCGGTGATCTGGTTAGGAAGCGACGAGATGATACCCGCAAAGATCATGACGGAGATACCGTTTCCGATACCTTTATCGGTGATTTGGTCACCTAACCACGTCAGGATCATCGCTCCTGCAACCATGAATATGATGATTTTGGTATAGCCCCACGCAGAAGTGTCTGCAAGGGTGATCGACTCCGAATTGTTCTGGAGTGCGACGGTGATACCATACGCTTGAACAGCACCTAAGACAACGGAGAGAAGTCTTGTGACAACATCGAGTCTCTTGCGTCCGGATTCACCTTCCTTGGCCATCTGGGTCAAGGAGGGTAAGACATCCATAGACAAGAGCTGAATGATAATCTGAGAGGTGATGTAAGGGGAGACGCCGAGTGCGAAGATAGAGAAGTTCTGCAACGCACCGCCGCCCATCATATTCAATAAGGAAAGAGATGAAGCAGTGTTTTCCCAGACGCTCGCTGTAGTGTTGACGCCAGGGACTCTGATAGCCGATCCAATTCTGAAGACAAGGAAAATTGCCAACGTAAAGAGAATACGGTTCAAAACATCCTTGTTATGGAACAATGCGGCTACTTTCTTCATTATTCCTCAGTTCCTTCCACCGGTTCAGACAAGGTCTTCTTGAGAGAGACTCTCGCCTCTTTCAAAGTGATGACCTCGGCTTTTCCACCGGCCTTCTCAATCGCATCTTTGGCAGTCTTGGAGAAGCCCTGGAGCTTGACAGTGAGTTTCTTAGTGAGCTCACCATCGCCTAAGACTTTGACCGGTTTGTTGAGATTCTTGATGAGGCCGACCGCTAAAAGCGCAGTGCAATCGACAATGACACCATCATCAAAGCCCTCTAAATCGAGGAGGTTGATGACAGCATATTCGACTCTGCCATAGTTGACAAAGCCGTGTTTCGGAACACGGCGGTATAACGGGAGCTGACCGCCCTCGAAACCGACCGGAACTTTTCTACCCTGACGGGCACCCTGACCTTTTTGACCACGAGTGGAGGTCTTGCCCATACCAGAGCCGATACCCTGACCGACTCTCTTCGGAAGGTGACGGGATCCTTCAGCAATTTTAAGATTGTGTAAATCCATGATATTCTCCTCCGATTACTCCGCATCGGCTTTGGCCTTAGGGGCCTTGCCGTAACGGTTGAGTTCAACCTGCTCGTAAGTCTTCATCTGGGAAAGGGCTTCGACAGTTGCTTTGACGACATTGGTCTTGGTTCTGGAACCATAGATCTTGGAGTAGATGTTCTTGATACCCGCAAGCTCTAAGATGGAACGGACCGCACCACCGGCGACAAGTCCAGTGCCGGCAGGAGCCGGTTTCAAGAAGACCTGGGTTGCACCGAAGTGACCCATCGCGGAGTGAGTGACAGTGTCACCCTTAGCGATGGCGACCTTGAACATGTTGCGCTTTGCAGCAGCTAACGCTTTCTTGATCGCATCCGGGACTTCGCCAGACTTTCCTAAGCCGTAACCGAATTTGCCCTTGCCATCGCCGATGACAACCAAAGCGGTGAAGCGAACACGCTTACCACCTTTGACAGTCTTGGCGACTCTGGAGATCTTGATGACTTTTTCGTCATAAAGTTTCTCCTCGACTTTTCTGCCGCGGCCATTGCCACGGCCGTTTAAACGGCGACCGCCCTGGCCGAAACGGCGAGCACCGTTTCCTCTGCCAGCGGCAGCAGACTTCTCACCGGCAGCAGCCGGTTCAGCCTTGACTTCGGCATCAGTTGCCGGAGCGACGTTATTCTTTAATTCTTCAGCCATGATTGGTTCTCCTTAGAAGGCTAATCCGCCTTTGCGGCAAGCCTCAGCTAACGCTTTGACCTGTCCGTGATAGAGGTAGCCGGAACGATCGAAGACCGCCTTGGCGATCTTGAGATCAGCAGCTTTCTTCGCTAATTCTTCACCGACCTTTGTCGCAGCTTCGCAGTTGCTCGGATTGTCTAAACCGAGCTTAGAGGAATCAACGGCAGCGAGGGTTTTGCCAGCGACATCATCGATGAGCGCGGCATAGATGAATTTGTTGGAGCGATAAACCGAGATTCTAGGGCACTCAGGGGTACCGGAGATTTTGGCTCTGATTCTGACATGGCGATGTAATCTCTGTTTGTTCTTGTTGAATACGCTATACATTCTTCATTTCCTCCTCGATTAGGCGCCAGACTTCTTCGCGGAAGCAGGCTGACGTAAGGTGATGACTTCGCCTTTGTAGCGGATGCCCTTTCCGTGATAGCACTCGGGCTTGCGGACATTGCGGATCACCGCTGCCTGCTGGCCGACGAGCTGCTTGTCGATGCCTTCGACTAAGATTTCCATGGTCTTGGTATTGATGGAGATCTTGACACCATCGATAGGGTGAACAACATCTTCATGGGAGTGGCCGACGTGTAAGACCAAGTCAGCACCTCTCATCTCAGCGCGGTAACCGACGCCTTTGATTTCGAGGGTCTTGGAGAAGCCGTCAGTGACGCCTTTGACCATGTCGTTGATGAGCGCGCGGGCAGTACCGTGGTTCATCTTGAGTTCTAAGCTGTCATTAGGACGAGTGACAAGGAATTTTCCATCTTTCTCTTCGAAGCCGAGATGAGCATGGAATTTCTTGGTGAGTTCGCCCTTAGGACCTTTG
>JALFLX010000100.1 GCA_022774485.1 Bacilli bacterium | reverse complement strand
GTATCGCAGTCGGTATGGCTACTTCTATCCCTCCGCACAACCTCACCGAGACCATCAACGCCGTTCAAGAGCTCATCCGTAGACCGGAGATGGAAGCCGAGGATTTGATGGAATACATCAAAGGCCCTGATTTCCCTGGCGGCGGTCTCATCTTAGGAAGAAAAGGAATTCACGATTACTTCAAGACCGGAAGAGGTTCTGTTAAAGTCCGCTCCAAATATCATCTGGAAGAGAAAGGCGGACACACTGAGATTGTCTTCACCGAGCTTCCTTACATGGTCAACAAGATGGAGCTTGCCAAGAAGATCGCAGAGTTAGCAGACAACAAGACTATCGATGGAATTTCACAAGTCGCCAACTACTCCTCTGACAAGATGGGCACTCGCTTTGTCGTCATTTTAAAGAAAGGTGCAATTCCAGAGCTTGTCTTAAATCACCTGTTCCGCTACACCTCTCTCCAATCCTCTTTCGCCGTCAACATGTTGGCCTTAGATAACGGTACTCCCCGTGTCTTAACCATGAAACAGGCGTTGAAGATTTACATCAATCACCAAGAAAACATCATCACCAAGAGAACACAGTATGATTTGAAGAAAGCGTTAGCGAGAATTCACATCATCGATGCGCTTCTCATTGTCGCTGATGCGATCGACGAGACAATCCACATCATCCGCTCCTCACCGACTGTCGAAGAAGCCGCTCAGAGATTGACGGAGAGATTCGGTTTCGACGAAGCGCAGTGCAAAGCGATTCTCGATATGACCTTAAGAAGATTGACTGGATTAGAACAACAGAAATACACCGACGAAAAAGATGCATTAGAAAAAGATGTTGCTCGTTACCAATCCATCTTAGGAGATCAGAAATTCCTCGAGCAAACTCTGATCGAAGAGCTTGAGGAAATCAAGAAGAAGTTCGGCGATGCCAGAAGAACAGAAATCAGCGATTACGATTACGATGAAAGCGATGAAGACCTCATCCCCAACAAAGAGATTCTCATCTTCTTAACCAAGAGCGGTTATGTCAAGAGAGTCGATCCCGGAGAGTTTAGAACACAGAACAGAGGCGGTGTCGGCGTCCAAGGTATGAAGACCAAAGAGGATGATGACATCAAAATCTTACGTCACTCCCGCACCAAGACTGATGTCCTCTTCTTCACCAACTTCGGCCGTGTCTATCACGCCAGAGGTTATCAGATTCAAGAAGGTTCCAGAACCTCCAAAGGTATCCCGATTGTCAACCTCTTAAAGCTTCAACCCAAAGAAGAAGTCAACGCCATCATCTCGATGGATGATTACAGCGAAGGACACTATCTCTTCTTCGCCACCAAGAAAGGTGTCGTCAAGAGATGCGACGCGAAAGACTTTGAGAACATCAATTGCAACGGTAAGATTGCTATCTCCTTACGCGAAGGAGATGCTCTCTTAGATGTCAGACCGACTGATGGCAAAGCGATCATTTCCTTAGGAAGCTCTGGCGGTAAGGTCTGTTCTTTCTATGAAAGCGACGTCAGACCGATGGGTAGAACCGCAAGCGGTGTCAAAGGTATCGATCTCCCTGAAGAGGAAGAGGTTGTCGGACTTGTCTCCTCTCTCGATGGCACCAAGATCTTCTCCCTTTCTGAGAACGGATACGGAAAGATTACCGATGGAACCGAATACAGAATCACTTTCCGCGGTTCTAAAGGTGTCAAGACCATCAAAGAAACCGAAAGAAATGGTGGATTGTTTGTCATCAAGAATGTCAGAGGTGATGAGGATATCATCTTAATCACCGATCACGGAACCACCATCCGCACCTCCTTGACTCAAGTCAATGAGACCAGCAGAAACACTGTCGGTGTCAAGATTATCACCTTACGCAACAATGAAAAACTCTCCTCTGTCTCTGTCTTACCTTCTGAGGAAGACTACGAAGAAGAGCTCCCTCCGGTTCAAGAGGAAGAGAAAGAAGTTCCCTCTAGCGATGACAAAGCGATGGAAGAACTCTTGAGAAGAGCAGAACAAGAAAACCCGGAAGACGATGAATAATCGTTGAAAGGGACAATAAAAAGGTCTATTATCTTCAAAAATTAACAAGGAGACTCAACATGTTAGATTACAAATATGTCATCGATCACCTCGATGAGGTCATCGAACGCTTAAACACGAGAACTGGCGACTACTCTTACCTCAGAGAACTTCCGAAGCTCGATGAGAGAAGAAGAGAAATCATCGTCAAAGCCGAATCCTTAAAGGCGGAGAGAAACGCTCAGTCCAAAGAGATCGGTAAGCTGAAAGCTCAGCATCGCGATGAAGAAGCCAAAGCTGCGATGGAAAAAGTCAGCTTCGACAAAGAAGAGATTGCAAGACTCGATGTGGAAAGAGCGAATATCGATGAAGAGATTCATCAGATCATGCTCAAGACACCGAACTTACCTGATGCCTCGCTTCCGATTGGTACGGATGACAGCTTCAACAGACCAGAGAAATACTGGTCAAGGCCGACCGAATTCAACTTCAAACCCTTATCCCACTGGGAGTTAGGATTGAAGTTAGGATGCTTCGACTTTGATAGAGCCGCCAAGGTCACCGGCTCTCGCTTCACATTCTATCTCGGCGCTTTCGCCCGTTTAGAGAGAGCACTCGCTTCCTTAATGTTAGACACCCACACCGAAAACGGATATATTGAAGTCTTACCTCCATTCTTAGTCAATACCGATTCCTTGACTGGTTCTGGTCAGCTTCCGAAATTCGCAGATCAGGCCTATATGACTGAGAACACCGGAGAGCAGTTCTGGCTTATCCCGACTGCGGAAGTCCCGGTCACCAACTACTACAGAAACGAGATCTTATCTATTGATGACCTCCCGAAGTGGTTCTGCGCGTACTCCTCTTGCTTCCGCGCTGAAGCCGGAGCAGCCGGAAGAGATACCAGAGGTATCATCCGTCAGCACCAGTTCCAAAAAGTAGAGTTGGTCAAATACTGCGTCCCGGAAAAATCCTTTGAAGAATTAGAACAGCTCACCGAAGAAGCTGAGAAGATCTTAGAGCTCCTCAAACTCCCGTATCGCAGAGTTTGTCTCTCTACTGGTGATCTCGGATTCTCTTCCGCGAAGACCTATGACCTCGAAGTTTGGATGCCTTCTTACAACGACTATGTTGAGAAGGATGGAAAGTGGGTCCCGACTACTGAGAACTACAAAGAAATCTCCTCTTGCTCCAACGACACAGACTATCAGGCGAGAAGAATGAACATCCGCTTCAAGAGAACCAAGGACGGTAAAACAGAATTTGTCCACATGCTCAACGGCTCTGGACTCGCTGTCGGAAGAACCACTGCGGCTGTCATTGAAAACTATCAAAACGCAGATGGCACCATCACTGTTCCTGAAGTTTTACGCAAATACATCGGTTGTGATATTCTGAAGTAATTCTAGGCCAGCAATCGCTGGCCTTTTCTTATGCGATAACAATTTTCCAACTGCATAAGAAAAAAGAAAATTGTTTTTTGATAGAGTTATCCTTCTCTATTTTTCATACCGCTTTTTCTCTTTGTGTTTTCCTCACTCTAAAAAAAGAATTCGCTTTCATTCTGTTTTATCTTGAATAATGAGAAAAAACGAATACAATACACTGCGTTATGAAAACACTGCTACAGAAATTTCGCCATCTCTTCGATCCGATCGATTTGACCTCTGGAAAGATCTTACCTTCCTTTTTAGCTTTCTTAATCCCGATTGTTTTATCGATGATTTTCCAGCAGATTTACAGCATCACCGACGCGATCATTGTCGGTCAAAACCTCTCTGAGAATGAAATCGCAGGAATCAACGATGCGATTCCGATCGCTAACATGGTCTTAAATTTCTCAATCGGCTGCACCTCTGGCTTTTCTGTCATCTTAGGAAATGCGATCGGCGAGAAAAATGAGAAGAAAGCTAAGGAGTCTATCTTGATTCAAGTCATCCTCTCCCTTGTCATCTCTGTCCTCATGATGATCCTCAGCTACTTTCTGATTGACCCGCTTCTTGCATTAATTAAAATCACACCATCCTCTAGCAATCCAAACATGCAAGCGATCTATCAAGCAAGCAAAGACTACTTGGTTGTTCTCTTAGTCTTTGGAACCATGGCGAGCATGTTATATAACCTCATTGTCTCTATTCTCAGAGTCATGGGAGATAGTTTCACTCCGTTCTTATTCTTAGTGTTATCCACAATTTTAAATATCATCTTAGATTTAATCTTTGTCATTCCGCTTCAGCTCGGAGTGAAAGGAAGCGCCATCGCGACCATTCTCTCTCAAGGAATTGCAATGATTCTAGCCTTCCTTTACGCTTTTCAACGCTATCCGATCTTCCGCATTCATAAAGGAGAAGTGAAAATCACAGGAAAAGATTTCTTTCACCATCTCACACTTGGTATTCCGTTAGGATTCCAGTGGTCTATTCTCTTTATCGGTGTCATCACCATGAGCGGTGCTGTCATCCCCTTTGACATTATCTCTGAGACGGAAATGGTGATAGGAAATCCAGCGCAGGTCGGTTATGGAGTCGCTAACAAACTCACCGGTCTTTTGATGGGTTGTTATTCCGCGTTAGGAACTGGTTTATTAGCGTTCTTTGCTCAAAATTTAGGTGCAAAACAATATAAGAGAATCCGAAAAGGATTTCAGTTAAGCAGCTATCTCACCATCATCATCGCTCTTTTCTGCTTTACAGTCGGTATGCTTCTTTCTATCAACGGAACGTATCAAAGAATCTTTTTATCTTCTGACAAAATCACAGAAGCTTCCATCAAATACGGAAACGCCTATCTCTATGTCGCGCTCCCTTTCTTTATCCCGTTAGGATTCATCTATGTCGGAAGAAATGCAGTGCAAGCTTTTGAAAAACCTTTCTTCCCGCTGTTAAGTGGTATCGTTGAACTTCTCACCCGTGTTCTTGTCTGCCTATATCTTCCCCCATTCATCAACAAAGGTCCCATTGATGCTTCTGCTTCTTTTGGTAGTTATCTCTCAGTATGCTTTGCAGATCCGATCACCTGGGTCGCTTCTATGATCGTTGTCATCATCCCGACCATCTATTACATCTATAAAAAATTCCCAAGAGAAAACGTGTTAGATTTCAAACCAAACGAACCTCAAGCCTGAAGAGATTTACTTTTACTTGTGACACTTTTAATTAAACGATAGAATCTATCTCAATATTGTTCCATCAAAAATTTTTGTAAAGAAAAGTTATTTATAAAGAATAGGTTTAATATGATTCCTTTTCTCAAGCAAAAAGCTGTTAGAAGCTTTGGAATAAAGTTTCTAACAGCTGACATTTACTTTCTAGTCTTCTTCTCTTCGATTGCAGCAGCGATGAATCCTTTGAAGAGAGGATGAGGACGATCAGGTCTAGATTTAAATTCCGGATGGGCTTGAGTCGCGATAAAGAAAGGATGATCTCTTAACTCCACCATCTCGACAATTCTGTTATCGGGAGAAAATCCGACAGGAACAAGACCATTTGCTCTGAGCTGTTCTCTGTAGTCATTGTTGACTTCATAGCGGTGGCGATGACGTTCGCTGATATCCGCTTGGCCATAGAGCTGATAGGTCTTAGAGGCAGGATCAAGGTGGCAAGGATAGGAACCTAAACGCATGGTAGCTCCTAAATCAGTGACTTTTTCCTGCTCAGGCATCAGATGGATAACAGGGTGCATCGAACCGGGGTTGAACTCAGCGGAGTTCGCGTCCGGGAAGTTCAAGACATCTCTTGCAAATTCGATAATCGCAGTCTGCATACCTAAACAAAGCCCTAAATACGGAACCTTGTTGATTCTAGCGTAGCGGATGGCTTCTAACATCCCTTCGATACCTCTCGATCCAAAACCGCCGGGGACGATGATACCATTGGCATCTTTTAAGATCTCAGGAGCTGTTTCACGGGTGATAGTCTCAGAGTCAACCCAGTTGATCTCCACTTTCTTGCTGTAGAACCAACCAGCTGCTTTTAAAGCTTCATTGACCGAAATATAAGCGTCGTGAAGCGCAGTATATTTTCCAACCAAAGCGATTTTGACTTTATCTCTGCTGTTTTTCACCTTCTTAACAAGCTGTGTCCAGACAGTGAGGTCCGGTTCTGGAGAGGGGATGTGAAGTGTCTCACAGACTGCTTGCGCAAAGTGTTCTTTCTCTAACATCAACGGAAGCTCATAGACAGATTCACAGTCATAATTTGGCAAGACGTGATTCGGAGCCACATTGCAGAACAAAGAGAGTTTGTCGATGACATTTTTAGGGATTTCATATTCGCTTCTGCAAACGACAATATCAGGCTGAATACCCATAGACTGAAGCGATTTGACTGCCATTTGAGTCGGTTTGGTCTTAAGCTCCTCACTCGCTCTCAAATAAGGAATCAAAGAGACAATGACAATACAGACATTCTCTTGACCGATCTCTTGTCTAAATTGACGGATCGCTTCAAAGAATGGTTGAGATTCGATATCGCCGATGGTACCGCCGATTTCTACAATTGTGATTCCCGTTTCATCGGTCTTAAAATTACGGTGGAAACGAGATTTAATCTCATTGGTGACATGAGGAATTACCTGAACAGTACCTCCTCCGTAATCACCGTGTCTCTCTTTGGCTAAGACAGTCTCATAGACCTTACCGGTAGTAACATTACTACCGCGGTCTAAGTTCTCATCGATAAATCTCTCATAATGACCTAAGTCTAAGTCTGTCTCTGTGCCATCCTCGGTGACAAAGACCTCTCCGTGCTGAATCGGAGACATCGTGCCAGGATCAACATTGAGATAAGGATCGAATTTTTGCATTGTCACCTTATATCCGCGAGCTTTTAATAAACGACCTAAAGAAGCGGCAGTGATTCCTTTTCCTAAACCAGAGATGACACCGCCAGTTACAAAGATGTACTTTTCCATGTGTTTTTCCTCAATTGATTGTCTTCCCGTCTTTTACGAAGTACTCGATAATCGCCTTTCGAGTGATAATACCCATAAAGACACCAGAATCATCTAGAACCGGAACAAAGTTTTGAGTTAATGCAAGATTGAGTAGGTCTTCCATACGAGCGTTAAACGAGATTGCTTTCACATCTCTTGAGAAAGGAACATTCATGATGTTCGTGTTCTCAGCAAGATGATAATTCATCTCGTTATGCTCCTTGATATACCAAAATAAATCACCCTCTGAGACTGTCGCCAAATATCTTCCTTCCTTATTCAGAATCGGAATTGCAGAATATCCGTGATTTTCTAGTTTCTCAGCGGTTTGTCGCAACGTGAAAGTGTCTTCCACATAAGCGACCTGACTCTTTGGAATCAAGAAGAATAAAATATTCATACGAGCTTCATTATACCTCTTTCCCTCTTCACTCGAAACATGAAAATGATTTTCATCATCCCTTGTTGCATAGAACAAAAAATTGTTCTTTTACAAAAATGGAAATTGTAGTGAAAAAATAATAAGAAAGTTACATAAAATCAACAAAGAATAGAGTTATTTTGTGTTATGATTTATGCACATTATATAAGTAATATGTGTACGAGATACAAAAAGTTATTGTTTCCAATCATCTTCCTTTGCTCCTTATTCCTCTCCTGCACCGCTGGTTTTGGCATGTGGTTATTCAACGATAACGACACTGCAAATCTCCAGTACGATCCACAAGAAGCACCAGAAGACGATAAAATCCAGATGGATGATATCGCTGAGAACTACTACTTCGCTGCAGATTTAAAATCCACCAACTTTTATAAAGTTTATTTTTTCCCTCAACCAGAACTTGCTAACTACAGTAGTAAGCGTTATTCCACTCCGATGGATTACTACGAAGCACAAAAAAGTACATTTCAAGATGACTCATACGGATATTGGGGAAGTAGAACGCTAACCGATAAATCAACCAGCGATTTCGGTAACCCAGTATACAAAACAGATGGCACAAGCGATGGAACTGCATATGGTTATAAAACACTTACTGACATTTACAAACAGCTGAGTCCTGAAAACTATGCTGAAATCGGTGAATCATTCTGCACCTTAAGGGATTCAAGTTGGTATGGTTATTTTGCTGGATTCACTGCAAACCCATCAACCGCAATAAAGAACATCACAAATCGTAGTGGAAATACTGGAACCATCTCTGTTCCAACCGGTGGTTTATTAGACTTAACAAAACAGCTAGAAGAATATGACAAGTTAGATGGAAATGACGACAACACTGTCTATTTTTATGCAATTTACACCAATGGTTTTGATAGCAGTAGAAAATACCTCCCTTCGGTTCATATCATCAAAGAAGGGGATCCTAATGCTCCTGCTTCTTTCCAGTGGATGTTCTTACCAAGTGCACTTGATTATAGTTCAAATACAAATAGTACTATTCCAATTTATTTTTCCATCTACTCTATTCATGTAGAAGAAAAAAAGCCATCCACAGAATCCTTATTCACAACGTATTACCTTGATCAAGAATATAAAATTGAGAGTAAGCCATTAAATAATAATTCGGTTCATAACTGGGTGACCGGTGACAATCAAATCATCAGACCAAACAGCATTAATTTACTAAAGAACAAACTCACACCAGGATGCTATTACAACTTCCATGTTTACTTCAATCAAAGATCAAATACCGCTAATTTATCAAATAACACAATCGATGATGAAATCATGAAGAAAAACATCATCGCAACAGAGGAGATCACCTACAGCACCGGGTTAACTCCATCTTATGGATACATGAAATTCTATATTGAAAAGATTTACAGCCCGAGACTTTGCGGTGAAATTTCAAACTCCTTCAATTACGATGATTCCTCTACAAACAGCATCCCCTTCATTCAAACCTCCACAGTCACAGAAGATAGCAAATCCTATGAGGTTTATGAGACAAATGAAGTCTCATTCGCCTCTGCCTTTAACGCTGAGAATGAAGAGATTGAAAACAGAACCTTCACCTTCAATTACGGAGAAAGTTATGCAGATAGTGTCCTATCTCTCGATAACAATGCAGTTTATAACAATGATACTCTTAACGCTCCTCTAAAAGATATCAATGGCAATACTGTCACAAACCCGACTGGCGGTTATGTTTATTACGGAACAAAAGATTACACTGCCACAGATAAAGAGACTGCAAAAGGTAACTACAATCAGATCATCAAAACGAATTACACCAACGGGAAATACACGACAAACGATAGCGGTCAAAAACTCCCTACAATCACAATTGCTCACCCTGGTGTTTATAAGATTAGAGCAAAGGTTCACTATTTCAAAGGTGTTCCAGATGAGATTAAACTTTCTGTCGCATACCTGAAAGGTCTGTTCATCGAAATCTTCGCCGCCAATCCGACAGGTAAAATCGCAAGCAGTGATTTTGTAAGCCACGACAATTATGCCTATAAAGCATTCTTCAACTACAACTCAAAACCATTAGCTCCTGGTGAAGAATTTTTCCAAGACAATGCTGGTAATAAGTATTCTTTATTAACTTTACTAAGAGATAAATATCCAGATTGTAACGGTTTCTATGATCATGTCGGTGGAAAGAACATCCGCTTTGATGCAAGAAGAGATAACACCACCTTTAAAGATAGCAACGGAAACCCGTTCAAAGGTCAGTTCACATTAGATGGTGGACAAACCTGGATTGATGAATTCCCTATCAGCAAAAACTTCATCTTCTATCCTGTTATACTCTCTTAGTATCTACTGCTAAATACAAAGAAAATAAAATGTAAACAAAAATTTGTTGATTAAAATATGTTTAGTTTGCTTTATTTTCACTAAATTTTGTACAAATCATAAAAATATCATCATTTTATCTATTTTTTCGTTCCTTTTTTTCGATGACAAAGCATATTTATGCAAATATACATATCTATTCAAGTAATATATTCTCTACACAAGCGCTAAAAAGAAGCTAAAGATGAACCATAAACTGATCACACTCTGTACCATCGTTCCTACCTTCCTTGCTCTCACCGGGACTGGCCTTGGTCTCTGGGTTTTCCGTGAAAATATCGCAGAGAAAAATATAGAAATCAGCATGGAATTAGAACCCGCTTTAGTCACCAGCAATTTCAAAGCAGAGTGGGTCTCAAAAAAATTAACCTTAGATGATTCTCACAAATACATGTCTGGAATGATCATCAAGCTCTCTGTAGACCTTGAATATCTCAAAGGGTATTTAAAAACACCAGATTCTAGCGGTGAAATTACAAGCGCTGATGTTAATGGTAATATTAACCTGTCTCTCAATTATACCGTTTCCTGTACTATCTCAAAACGTGAAAGTACACTCCCCTGCCTCAATGAATTTATCAAAATGACAAAAGTAGAAGAAATTATTGAAGGCTCAGAGAATGTCGTGAATGATCAATATGAAGAAAATGATCTTACAAAAGGAACCCATATTGATTTGGCAAAATCCATCACATTCAATACTACTTCACCCACACAAACACAAGCGATTTCTACAATCAGCCCATATTTCAGCTACATCAAAAAAGCGAGCAACACCCAAGAATACTCCGATATGAAAAAAAGTATCGATAACTCCCTCTTCACATTCACATTTACATTAAATTCCGTTGAAGAAAAAACAGCTTAAATATTCAAATGATGAAACAACATAAAATATTAGTTCCCACTTTTATCATATCCCTTATTTTCCTCTTCATCTCCACCACATCCGGATTAGGAATGTGGTTATTTCATGAAGGCAATAAAAACACAGCTGAGCTCACATACGATCAATCCGATGTAAATCCAGAAGATAGAATCAGAATGGATGATATCGCAGAAAACTATTACTTCGCTTCTGATTTAGATGCCAATGATTTCTATACGATTTATTTCTTTGCTCAACCAGATGCCGCTTCCAAATCAGGGACTCCTGACGAGATAGTATCTCAACTTCATGATGATAAATACGGGTATTGGGGTGGAAGAACAAGCAGTGATGGACTGATTGAAAACACAGATAACACATCCGATGGAACTAGATGGGGTTATAAAAAGTTCGAAAATGTCTATCGACAGCTAAGTTCTGAACAATATGATACACTTGGAGAATTGTATTGTGATTTTCAAGATAGACAAAGATATAAAGGCTTTTTTTGTGGGTTTACTGCAGATGAACACGAAGCAGAAAATAATCTTCAAGAAAGCTTATGGGGACTCAATAATAAAATTTCTCTCCCGAAATCCGATAAACTATTCAACTTAAACAAGCCGTTGTCAGAATATGATGCTGAAGATGGGAAAACTGATAACACGATTTATCTATACGCAGTTTATACCAATGGCGTCGATTATAAGAATACCAAAAACAATTCCATCATGTTCAATAGTAGCGGAAGTGAACCAATGTTCTTTTTGCCAAATAAAAATGCATATACCGGTACTTATGATAAAGTAGATTTAGATGTCTATTTTACTCTTCCAAACATCTTAGTTTTAGATGATACAAAGTCACCACACAGTAAAACCCAATGCGTGCTCTACAAAAAAGATGAAAGCACAGGTGATTTTTCAAATTCAAACATTAAATTCAGATATTTAAAAACAAGCGGAAATAGAGATGATAGTTGGAACGAGGTTGGTAATGAAGAAGAGCCTAAAGGACTTATCAAGTTCATCAATAGAAATATCACTCCGAATTGTTACTACAATTTTTACATCTACTATAACCAAAAAAGTTCTAAACCCGTTGCATTAGATGAAAGTATAGATTCTCATATCAAGGAAAGTAATCATATTATCGGCACCACTTTCGATGAAGAGAACCGAATAATTGATGGGAGCAGAATTTGTTCATATAGAGTTTACATTGAACGCATTTATAACTTTAAGTTAACTGGTGGTATTACTGGTTCTTTCGATTTTAATAAGTCTACTGGTAATGTCTTATTCAACAAAACTTCATCAAGCACTGATACAGATGTCTTTGAAACAAAGGAACTCTCTTTTGCATCTTCTTATGGTTCAGATGATGATGCTCGTATAAATAGAACTTTCACTTTCAACTACGGAAGTAATTATGGAAATATCGTTTCAACTGATGAGGCAGCTGTATATGATTCTACAAAGAATCCATCTTTAGGAATCAAGAATCCTGCTGGTGGTGATGTTTTCTATGGTACAGAAGACTATTCAGGAGATAATCCACTATACGTTGGTAACTTCAACAAAATAGCTGTGACAAATTACGCTGATCAAAATGGTTCTTTCCCTGAAAATGATAAAGCACAAAAACTTCCTGTCATCACGATTGCTCACCCTGGTGTTTACAAGATTAGAGCTAGAGTCCACTATAAAGATGGTGTTCCAGATGAGATTAAAATTTCTGTCGCTTACTTAAGAGGTTTATTCATTGAAGTGTTTAATAGTAATCCTAGTAATTTAATCACAGAAACTGAATTTATCAACCACAGTGACCCTCCATACAAGGCGTTCTTCAACTATCAATCTAATCCTCTTAAACCTGATGATGAATTATTCCAAGGCAAAGATGGTAATAAGTATTCTTTATTAACCTTACTAAGAGATAAATATCCAGACTGTGATGGTTTCTATGATCATGTCGGTGGAAAGAACATCCGCTTTGATGCAAGAAGAGATAACACCACCTTTAAAGATAGCAACGGAAACCCGCTCAAAGGTCAGTTCACATTAGATGGTGGACAAACCTGGATTGATGAGTTCCCTATCACTAAGAATTTCATCTTCTATCCTGTCAAATTACCAGCGCAACAAACCGTTTGATTTTACTTATCTTTCCAAGTAGGTATTTTGTTAATTATACTTCTTTTCTATTGTAAAAATAAGACTGATATTCCTCATATGTTTTCGATATAATCTTTTCTTGGGAAACTCTGAATGGAAAATAAAAAATTTGATGTTGTCATTATCGGCGCTGGTCCTGCCGGTATTTTCACTGCGTTGAAACTCAACGATATTAGACCGGACTTAAAGGTTTTGATTGTAGATATGGGAAGAGATATCGCTTCTCGTGTTTGCCCTGCTAGAAAAACCGGTGTTTGCGCACACTGCAAACCCTGTGCGATTGTCTCCGGTTGGTCTGGAGCTGGCGCATTCTCTGATGGAAAGCTCTCTTTGAGCGATGAGGTAGGCGGCCATCTAAATGAATATGTCGGCCATGAGAAAGCGATGCAGCTAATTGAAGAAGCAGATCAGTATTATCTCAAATTTGGTGCGGATGAGACTATCGAAGGATTGGATGAGAAAAAGATTGATGAGATCGCTTATGAAGCGAGCAAATACAACATCAAACTCATCCGTTGTCCGATCCGTCACTTAGGAACTGAGAGAGCATATGATGTTCTCTCTGGCATGTACGATGAATTGATCAAAAATCCGAACTTCACGTTCTTACCGATGACAGAAGCAGAGGATATTTTGATTGAAGATAACAAAGTGGTCGGTGTCACTTTGAAACCTTTTAACAAAGAAGCGTTCACAGTCACCTGCTCTCAGATTGTCGCTGCTCCTGGAAGAGGAGGAGCGGAGTGGTTAGAGAAAACTATCAAGAAGTTGAATCTCGAGACCATGAACAATGAAGTTGACATCGGTGTTAGAGTTGAAGTCCCTAACTCTGTCATGGATAATGTCACCAAAGCGTTATACGAAGCCAAGATGGTCTATTACGGAGACACTTATGAAAACAAGGTCAGAACGTTCTGTATGAACCCTGGCGGTGTTGTCTCTGAGGAACATTATGAAAACGGATTAGCGGTTGTCAACGGACACAGCTACGGTGATAAGAGCAAGTGGACTGAGAACACGAACTTCGCGATTCTTGTCTCCACTCGCTTCACACAGCCATTCAATCAGCCGATCGAATACGGACAATATGTGGCAAAGCTTGCCAACATGTTGACCGGTGGTCCGATCATGGTCCAGCGGTTAGGAGACTTATTAAAAGGAAGAAGAACCACCAAGGAGAGACTTGCAAAATCCACTACTATCCCGACCTTAAAGACGGCAGTCCCTGGTGACTTATCCTTTGTCTTACCTCCCCGTCACTTGACTACCATCATCGAATCTCTCAAAGCTTTTGATCACCTCTGTCCTGGCTTATACAGCAAGAACACGCTTCTTTACGGCGTTGAGGTTAAATTCTATTCCTCGAAAGTCAAAGTGGATGAGAAGCTTATGACAAAAGTGGATGGATTGTACACCATCGGCGATGGAGCTGGTGTCACAAGAGGTTTGATGCAAGCCTCTGCTACCGGTATCTATGTCGCAGAGACAATCAGCAAAAAGCTGTAGCAACACTCCTCTGAGGGTCAAACCTCAGAGGTTTTCTTTTCTCAGGGAAGAACCCTCTCTTTCCTTGTAAGAAATTTTCAGTATCGGTATAATATTGACGTCATTGGAGGATTTGTTCACCTATGGAAAAAAAGAAAAATTTTTATATCACAACTCCGATTTATTATGCGTCCGGAAATATTCACATCGGACACACTTACTGCTGTGTCTGCGCGGATACCATCGCTCGTTACAAGAGATTAGCAGGATACAATGTCCGCTTCTTAACCGGTTCTGATGAACATGGTCAGAAAATTCAAGAGAAAGCCAAACAGGCAGGATTAGAGCCTCAGGCGTATGTCGATCAAATTGCTCAGTCGTTTAAAGATATCTGGAAAGTCTTAGATATCTCTTACGATTATTATGTCAGAACCACAGATGATTACCATGTCGCTTTGGTTCAGAAAGTCTTCAGCGAACTCTTAGAAAAAGGTGATATCTATTTAGGAAAATACACCGGTTGGTACTGCACTCCGGATGAGACATTCTGGTCTGACAGCCAAGTGGAAGTCGATGAACACGGCAATCACTTCTGCCCTGATTGCCATAGACCGGTCAAACAGGACTCAGAAGAAGCATATTTCCTCAACGTCAAGAAATTTGTCCCTTGGCTCTTAGAATTCTATGAGAAGAATCCGGAATTCTTCGCTAAGGATAAGATGAACGAAATGATCAACACCTTCATCAAACCTGGATTAGAAGATCTCTGTATCACCAGAACTTCCTTCAGCTGGGGTGTCCCGATCAAAGAAGATCCGAAACATGTCGTCTATGTCTGGATTGATGCTCTTTTAAATTACATCTCTTCTTTAGGATATAAGACCAAAGATGAATCTCTCTTTAACACATTCTGGGGAGAAGATTCTGAGATCATCCACCTCGTCGGAAGAGATATCACCCGCTTTCACACCATCTACTGGCCGATCTTGTTAAAAGCCCTTGGAATCAGAGAACCTGACAAGGTCATCGTCCACGGATTGCTCTTGACAAAGAGCGGTGTGAAGCTCTCCAAATCTTTAGGAAATGCAATCAGCCCCTATCCGTTAATTGAACGTTACAGCGCCGATTCTCTCCGTTACTACATCGTCAGAGAAATTGAGTTCGGAACCGATGGAAACTTCACTCCGACCCAGTTCATCGACCGTCTCAACTCCGACTTAGCGAACTCTTACGGAAACTTAGTCAACAGAACTCTCTCCATGCTCAACAAATACTTCCAAGGAGTTGTTCCGGAGTTCAAAGATCCTATGAATGACTTCACCAAGAAACTCTATGAAGAGATTGAAGTGAAGCTCACTCAGTACAACGCCTTGATGGAAGACTTCAAGATCACAGAAGGCGCTAGCAAAGCAATTGAATTAGTCAACTTAGGAAACAAATACTTCGATGATGTCGCCCCTTGGACTCAGGCGAAAAATGGAAACATCGACCTCTTAAAAGAGTGTCTCTATGCCGCCTGTGAGATTATCCGCATCGGTTCCATCATCCTCTCTCCTATCATGCCAAACAAGACCAAAGATGCCTTAGATCAAGAGAATGTCCCGGAGGAGCTTAGAACCCTTGCTTCCACCCACGAGATCGGAAAACTTTCTAATATTCACATCAATGAGCTCCACGCTCTCTTCCCTCGTCTGAAAAAAGAAGAAGAAGTCGCTTACCTCACTGAATTGATCGACGGACCAAGCAAATAAAAGAATACCTTTATCCACTGGCGTGGATAAAGGTATTTTTTCATCTGAGATAAGGATTGTTCTTCTTTTCAATCTCGATTCTTGAGATCGGCCCGTGGCCTGGATAGATGACCAGTGTCTCAGGAAGAGCAGCGATTTTCATCAAACTCTCTTTGACTTTCTCAGGCTCGCTGTAAGGGAGGTCTGTTCTTCCAATTCCACCTTTGAAAAGAGTGTCACCAGTAAAGAGCGCGTTGTCATCCTCGAAGAGATAGCAGACACTTCCTTTGGTGTGAAACGGCGTGTGAATCACTTTGATCTTGAAGTCTTTGATGTTCAAGATATCTCCATCTTTCACCGGGGTAGTCGTGACATTGACTTGAACAGATTCGTTTAATAAGAACGAAGAGTTAATCTTAGGATCCGTTAAAAGCGGAACATCTTCTTCAGAGAGATAGACTGGGATATCATAACGGTTACGATAATGCTTTAAAAGCTTTGTCAAACCTCTGATGTGATCGAAATGAGCGTGTGTCAAAAGGACAGCGACCACTTTCTCATAGTGTTTATCGATATAGTGATAAATCTCATCGCTGGTTGAACCGATATCGACAACGATACAATTTCCACCGACTTTTCCAATCACATAGGTGTTTGCAGAGAATTGTGTCGGATGATCATCGAAATTGAATATCTTTACCATGGGTCGCCTCCTATTTGTACCATTATACCGAAATTTTAAGAAAAAGACATCCTTGAGCTGTCACATCTAGTCTTCCTTACAAGGTGCAAAAAAGGTATAATACTCTCATTGAAATCACGAGGGAAAATATCATGGCCATGGAAGAATATTATGTTCAAGAAAAGAAGAGAGATCCGATTCTCATCCTCTTGTTATTTTTAATTGGTTGGTTCGGACTTGAGAAGTTTTATTACGCAAAAAGCTTCAAAAAAGCTTGGAAATTTGTGTTAGTCAAATTCCTTTATTCTTTGATCCTCATCGGATTGATTTGGAATATCTTCGATATCGTTCAAGCGTTTCGCAAGAAATACCAGCTCGACTTCAGAGAATATTTCCGTTAAATTTCTCTTTTATCTAATGAGACATAAGCGTTTTACAACACACTGTTTTTTTCGTGTGATAAAATAAAGACAAGGAGGAACTGCTTATGGAAGCAAGATTTTACAAAAACAAAGAAACAAACGAAGTCATTCTCTCTTTAGAAGAAATCAACGATGAGAAGTATCTCTTATTGAAAGCCAACGATACCGATGCCGCGTTAGAAAAACACGTCCCGGAAGTTACTGTGGAAGGCAATCACGTTCACGCTGTGGTCGGTTCTGTCATCCATCCGATGACAGAGGCTCATCACATCGCCTTCCTCTGCTTAGTCACTGATCAGAAAGCGGAGATGAAGAAATTAGACCACACCGGAAAGCCGGAAGCGGACTTTGTCTTAGCTGATGGTGAGAAGCCGTTAGCGGTCTATGAATTCTGCAACCTCCACGGTCTCTGGAAGAAAGAACTCTAATCACTTACCATCATCCTTCGGGGTGATGGTTTTTCTTTTGCCTAAAATCAAGGAGATGGTATCAAAAATAACCAGGACTAAATGTTCTTCTCTCGATAAGAACATCGAAAGCTCAAGGAGGTATCTGTTATCTTGGTTGTGATCTAAGATAATATCCGGTAAGAGGGCAAAGGATGTGTCATTCTCTGTGTAAATATATGGATAACGGTCATCACTCTGGATTTCAGCGTGAAGAGGAAGCACATCAAAAAGGGATTTATCCACTCTCTCATAATGGAATAAGCCTCGGTACATCACCTCTTTGTTTAAGAGAGTCTCATGATATCCTTGTGTTCGGATGTCATAGAGAGTTCGGTCGTTTAAAATTAAAACATCTTTTCCGAATTGATAAGAAGTGAGAAGTTCAATAGAGTTGAAGAACCCTGTGTCAAACAAGATGACATGATCATATACAACATCTGGCATTCTCCAAAGAGAAGAGATGGGGCAGATACCGATAGGATACGAGAGTTCTCGTTCTCTTTTCTCTTTCTTTTGAAACACTTCAATCAGATTTAACACCTGACGGCTTGACTCTACCTTTTCGATGTTTCTCATTCTCTGATAATATTCACTTCGAACAGAGAGATAGCTATCGTGATACGGTTTAAATTTTTCTTCTCCTTTTTCATAGAACGAGAGGATAATTGAAAGAGGATACGAAATCTCAATGCCATCTAACGGGATTCCTTTTCTCACATAATTTCTAATGGTCATCTGAAGAAGAAGAGAAGAAGAATCTAACTCCAATTTGAAAGAAGAGTACTGTTCAAAAGACTCATAGCTCTCTGAAGAGAGTTTATCAAGAAGAAACTTCACTTCTTCAAATGTCATCGAAGAGAGATCTCTGAGCTTCTGAGAGAAGAACTGGTAAAAGAGAAGAATTGACTCTTCTACTTTTTCATAAAGAGAAGAAATCTCCTCCGTTTCCTTATTGATCAAAAGTCGGAAATCCTTCTCTTTGAGATAGCGTTTGATAAAAGGATTTGAAAGAGAAAAAGTAGGATGATCTTTAAAATAGCTGTGGAAGTGATTTACGTATTTGATGTTGCTTTCAATCTCAACCACACCATTCATCGTGTTGACATTCTCTCCGTAGATTTCTCGATACTGAGGAAGAATCTCTTCTAAGTGATCTTTGGCTCTTTGATGAATCTCTAAAACCTCAATCATCAGATTAAATCTCTTATTCTTCGGGTTCTTTCTATAACGAAAAAGAATTCGTTTCACTTTTAATTTTTGGAAGAACTTATCAGAGTGAGCCATGCTTAAAAGAGAAGTGAAATCCTCTTTATAAATCTCTTTGGTAAATATCTGTTCCAAGGTCATCTTCGCGGAAGAGAGACTCTGATACGATCTCTTTAACTCATAGAGAGATTCCGCTTGATTCTCTTCTGCTAAGCGGAAATATTTCCTTGGGAACCCGTTATATCCTGAGAGGATATGATAAGCGGAGAGAATTTGTTCCACCTTTTCAAAAGAGTCAATTTTCTCCTCGTTGACAGTGAATATTTTACTTTTTGATAAAACATCCATAAAAGTGGAAAGACGCTCTTGAAAAGCTTGTATGACACTTAAAAACGCATCATAATTCTCTCTTTCAGAAGAAGAAGTTAACCCGTAGAACGGATTTTGATCCAATGGCCTTGCAAACAAAGTTTTCTTCTCTTTGAGAGAAGCTAAAACCTCAAGATCTTTTTCTAAGTCCTCTTTTTGATAATCCTGAATATCAAGAGGAGGAAGATAAACATCATCTAAAACATGCTCTTGTAAGAACGAGTAAAGAGAATCGTCAAAAAGACGAGTTAGAGGTTTGTAGCATTCATCTCTTTTCTCTATAAAAGAGAGGAAACGTTCCTGACATTGATCAAAGGATTCGATATTTTCTTTCTCTTGAAATGAGATGACATCCTCATCAAAAGAGCAATCTGGAATCTCTTTCTCTTCACTATAATTCTCATAATCAAAGAGATATGGAGTCAATTTACGTTTTTGAAGTGTCTGAATCACCGCTTCTTTCTCAGCATCCGGAACAATCAAAAGAACATTCTCACCGTGAGAAAAGAAAGAGTTTAAGAAAGAATAAAATGTACCCTTAAGCACATCTCTTCCTTGATAAGAAATCTTAGTCGCTTCATAAAGAGATAATCTCTTCTTCGCACGGTTAATCTTTACAAAACAGCCAACATTCTCACTTTCAATCTGCTTCTCTACCTCTTCCTCTTTCACCTCTTTGATAAGACCGAGGTATTTCTTTTCTACCTTGTTATCCATCAAGAACTGATTCAAAAGAGGATAAAGATTCAAACAGATCATCACTCTATCGTGATAGAAGCGATATCCGTATCGTATTCCGATACGATCAGAGATAAGCTTCCCTTGAATTTGTTCCTCTAAAAATGAAAGATAGGAAAAAATCATCTTTCCGGAGATATTCTCCTTTTCTTGAATACCAAAACCCTTTATAAACTGAATCGCTAACGGATTAAATCTCAAAAAGAGATGTTCTAAGAAAAAACCTTGAGAATCATATCTCACCGGTAAGAAAAACAGAGGATACAGACAGTGATTCTCTTTGTCCTCCACATAGACAAAAGCAATGACCTTATCTTTCTTTCCTGTATAAAGAATCTTTCCACCAGAAAGAAGATCACTGACCATTCTCTCTGATTCAAACGGAATCAATGAGTCGAAATTCTCTGTCCTGAGTCTCAGTTTGATTTCCTGAAACATCTTCGGAAAATCAAGGTGATTCTCAATCGCTTTGTGGTTCTGTTCCATACAAGTATTATAAAAGGTCAACGATAAAATCAAAAGGGAGCGCGATTTAAAGCATGAGAAAAGGGGGTGACACTATTTTCTAGTATCAAATCTATGCTTTCAATATGTTATATTATTAACAAAGGAAAATGTCATTAGTTCTGTCACTAGTTTTGTCACTAGTTTTGTCACTAGTTTTATCATGTAAATCGTATAATTTTTAGCACCCCTACTTCAAATAGTGTTAACAAGACTAAGAGCTATTAAAAAGACTTATAATGCTGGCTAAATTATCCCATATTTTTCTTTCGTTCTCTAATCTCATCAAACGTTTTCTTACCTCTTGTAAAAAAGACACAAAGAATAGTAAAGAATCGATTGTTCGAATCTAGTTTGACGAAGAAAAATGCAAAAATAGGTTATAAAGCATGAGAAAAGGCGGATAGAATCCGCCTGTGATTTCGATCGAACCTGTGATAGGTTTTGACCAACTGCTTATTTCTGTTCGGAAGCAGCGAGTTTCTTTCTGAACTTCGCGACGCGGCCAGTATCAGCAGCGAAGGTGAGCTTGCCAGTGTAGAAAGAATGGCACTTGGAGCAAGTATCAACTCTGATTTCCTTCTCTGTAGAACCAGTTTCGAAAGTGTTTCCGCAAGTTAAGCAGACAACTTTCGCGCGGTGGTATTCCGGATGAATGTCCTTTTTCATGATGTGTATCCTCCCAATCGGACTTAAAGCACGTTACCAAGCGTACTAAGCAAGAAGAATGATACCATAATTCTTCACTTTCTACAAGGAAAACTTGCACAAAGAAAGAGAGGTATTAAGCCTTAGTATCTTCGTCGAATTTCGCTCCGCACATCTTACAAAACTTCGCATCATCATCGTTGATCGAGTTGCAGTGAACGCATACCTTAGTCTTAGTATAAAGTTCCTTATCATCCTTTTCAGAAGCGGTGAAAAGTTTCAATAAGACCGCAGAAATCAGCGCGATAAACATCACTGCTAAAAGGATAGATCCCCAAGTTTCAAGCGCCTGTTTCACGATGACAAGAACAACAGTTCCAACGAGAGATAAGAAAGCAATTCCTAATAAGATATAAAGAGTGATTTTGTATTTTTTCTGTTTCATCAAATAGTCCTCTGTTTGAAAAAGGAATTCCTCTCAAACAAGAGGAATTCCATTTCATCGAAAGAAGATTAGGCAGCAGTGTTCTCAGCGATCATCGCTTTAATGAGAGCATCGTAAGGGTTCGTAGTAGCACAAGGAGTGAAGTCATAGGTGACAGGGAATATACGGTTGGCGACAGAGGTGGCATCCAAAGCGAAGGAACCGAAGCCGATATCGACAGAAGTGACATAAGTATTACCTGATTTATCCTTAGCACTCTTGATTTCAACCTGAGTCAAATAAGAATCCCAGTAATAACCCCAAGAATCAATCAACTCTTTGATGGTAGTATCACCAAAGTAAACGGAAGAAAGCTCATCGCTCAATTCCTTGCTGGAAGAGATGTAGTCAACACCACCATCATAGCTATAAGGAACTAAGGTATATAAGAGATTGTTATCTTCAGAACCGAAAGTAACAGTCTGAGACATGTAACCGAAGCCTTCCACAATGGAGACACCAGTCGATTGTGCAAGCTGATTACCTAACGTGCAAGAGGCAGGAGTTGTGACATTGCCTTCCGCATCTTTGACTTCCGGAGTGATGGTGTACTGATAGAGTGCGTTATTTAATTCACAGATGCCACCGATGGTAGGAGCAGTTATTCCAGCGGCTTCAACATTGGCGATAAACTCCGGAGTGTAACCATTGAACCAATAATTCGGAGCATAATATTCAGTGATCTTGCCATAGGTTAAGTCCTGTGGAACAGAATAATCATTCTTCGCAAAGGCTTCTTTTAAGAGAGCAACAGAGCTGTTAAGAGCCGGAAGCGGAACATTGACATCACCAGTGATGTAGGAGTTGATGTCAGCATCGATTTCAGTTGTTCCGACATCGGTGAGAGTAGCGATATGAGAAGCGCCGGTGTTAGGCTGTTCAATCTGGATAGAGACAGTGTTGTTATCGACAACAGTGATAGAAGTCTCAATCTCAGCAGCTAAGGTGTCGACAGTGGAATTTTCACCAAGGCCTTCAAGGAATTCTCTTCTTCCAACAGGATCGACAAGCTGCCAGAGCATCGCTTCTGCGAAAGCAGAGTTGATATCGGTTTTGCTTCCCTCAATCGCATAGATATTGGACTCTTCCTTGGTGGAGGTGAACCAGTTGGGGTTGATTGCCTGTAAGCCGAAGAAGAAAGAATCGACATCGTTCCAGCTGCTAGCATTAGCGCCTAAACCTAAGAAGTTGCTGGCATTTAAGAGACCGACACTTGTTTGGATAGTAGCTAAAGGAGTAAACCATTCTCCAGTCTGATCCTTAAGGATGTAGTAACCATAGTTATCCGCGTTCAAAGCAATACCGAAAGCATCAAAGGAGATGACATCTTCATTTTCATCTAAAGACTTTAACTGGACTAACGAGCCACCGCTGTTGTCAGTGAGAGTGATCGCTTCCGGAGTGACCTTTAAGATAGAACTCGGATCGTCATCACCATCGACCACAGAGGTGAGGGTGTAGTTCTTTTTCTTGATGACATTGTTCCAGACACTTCTTAAAGCGCTCTTGAACTGAACGACTTTGACAGTGACAGAAGCGGTGAGAGTCGGATCCTCAACAGAGGTGGCAGTGATGACACAAGAACCGATCTTTCTTCCGGTGATCTTGATAGAAGAGACACCGTTGACATTGTCAGGAAGTGTGACGATGGATTCATTATCGACAGAGTAGTTGACAGTCATGTTGGATCCGCCAGGGATCGTGACAGTCGCACGGATGGTGATGCTTGCAGATCTTTCAACTTCGTATTCGGATTTTGCAAAGCGGATGGTTCCTTTCTGGACAGGAGCCTCAGTCGGTTTGTCAGTAACGACCTCAGTAGGCTTTTCAGTGTTTTCAGTGGCGGGGGTTTCAGTTTCAGTACCAGTACCACCGCAACCGACTAATGCAGTAAGAGAAGCAATAGCAACTAACAATAATTTCTTTTTCATTGTAATTTCCTCCTTCATTCATTGAAATTGTCTTAAAGAATATATCAAATAATTGTTAGAAACGAATAACTAATTTTTGTTGATGAGAAGTAGATTATGCGTTGAGAAGCGCATCGACAGGGTTCGTTGTCGCGGCTCCAAAGGACTTCAAGACGAAGCGATCAACACCGTAAGAGCCATCTTTCGGCTCGCCGCTTCCCTCGTAGACAAACGGACAGAAACCAGTGGTGACATTGATTTGAGAAACCTTGTTGTCTGTATAGGTTGCCGCAATACCAGAGATGCAAGCCTCGTAATAATCCGGGAAATCATCCGGAGCATAATATTTAAGAATATCTAACATGACCTCTTCGGAAGTGGATTTGTGGAACTTAGTGCTTTCACCATCCCAGAGCTTCTCAGTGGTGTCAGAGAAGGAAGCGAGAAGACCGTTAGAAAGGAAAGAAGCAGAGGAGAAGTAATTTGCGTACTGATAAAGATCAGTGTTCGCATCAGTGTTTTCTTCTTTTTCACCCCAGACGATACTAGCAACTTTTCCATTTAACGGTTCGTTATATTCAAAGCGATAGATACCATCGTTCTTCTTCATGAATCCATACGGGATTTGGTCCCATTTATCCGGATCATCGACTTTGGTGTTATAACCATCTCTAAATTCTTTATCGCAGTTGTAGAAGACATAGTCCGGTGTGTAGAAGACATCGTAATTGTATTCTGTCTTGTGATCAGGATAGATAGAGTTGCTCTGGATGTAGTTGTTAATCTTAATTGCAGTGACTGCATCTGCTAAGTCAAGAGAAGGCTTGAAGTCTTTGACAACGATTCCTTCTAAGGCATCGGTGACATTGCTAAGCTGTGAGATCACATCCGCATCGATGTCGAATTCATTCACATAATCAACCGGTTGGACAAAGGCACCGAAGGATTCATCGCCAATGGTGCAATGGATTAAGAGAACATCCTCATCTAAGACAACAATCGTAGTCTCAACTGAGGAGGCGATAGTGGTCGCAAAGGCAGTTCCACTAGAAGAAGTGACTAACGCATCATAAGAGTTTTTGTCAATCATGCGTAAGAGAGTAGTTTCCGCAAACGCGAGATTGAGGTTTTTTGAGAGGAGAGTGTCTAAGTCGCGATCACCTTCGATAACATAGGTGTTTTCTTCGTTCTTCTCAATCGCATCAAACCAAGTCGGGTTGAGAGTTTCTAAACCAAAGAATGGTCCGACTTCGTTTACGAAGGTGGTGTCTTCTCCTCTTCCTTTAAAGTTGGAAGCATCTAATAATCCGATATCAGAGCGGACAACATCAAGTGAAGAAGTTAAGCCAGTTCCAGATTTCTTGAGGTAGACAGCTTTGTTATCAACAATCGCTTCACCATAGCAAGGAGTGTTGTCGACATCGATGACCGGTTCTAAATCATCCGCGTTGACAGTGACAATCATGTCATCCGCGACTTGAGTGACAGTGGTCGGAACCAACATGTCATTGTCGTTGTAATATTCACCGATGAGGATAGAATAAGGATGAGCGGTGATGTTTCTAAGAGCATTTGCAAGGGTCGGTTTGGTCGGGATAACTTTGATATTGCAAGTCGCAGAAACATTCGGGTTTGCAATCGAAGTGACAGTGACTTTTGCAGTGCCGACCTTTAAGCCGATAATTTCAGCTCTGACGCCATTGTCATTCGGATTGATCTGAATCAAATCCGGATTCTCAGTGGTGAAGGCGCACTTTAAGTTGAGATCAGAAGAGGTGACTGTGCATCCTAAGGAGATAGTGGAACCAACTTCCACTTCAGATTTAGCAAGACGAATTCTCAAAGTGACAGTTGGTAAGTTATCACCGGTTTCAACAGACTCTGTTTCAACAGGCTCTGTTTTACCAGGTTCTGTGTTTTCCGGCGTAGTTTCCCCTCCGCATCCGACAAGCATCATCGAAAGCAAGAGAAGAGGTAAGGTCTTTTTGATCATTTTCATATGTTTTACCTCCTATGTTAACAGTGCAAACAAATGATTATTCTCTAAGGTAGAAAATTGTACTCTATATATAAATAAGGATAGGAAGAGAGTGAATATAGATTACAAAGAAAAGAGAATAAGTTGGATAAATAATATTGAAAATAAGTTAAAAGAAAGTTTGAAAGTGGTTTCATTCTTTGCTTTAAAGAGAGAAGAATGCCGCCTTTTGAGGCGGCATTCCTTCTTACTTTTCAGCTTTTAAATCGTCTTCTTTGATCTCAGCGCGATATTTCTCCATCTCTTCGCTGTTTGCTAAGATGAAGTGACCGGGTAAGATTTCTTGGAATGTCGGTTTCTCCTTGGAGTAGTCGTGAGACTCTGCTGGGCGATAGACAATTCTCTTTCTAGTCTTCTCAGAGAGAGGATCCGGTTTTGGAATCGCAGAGAGAAGCGCTTTGGTGTAGGGGTGAAGCGGATGACGGAAGAGTTCATCAGAAGTGGCAAGTTCCACCATCTCACCGAAGTACATGACAGCGATACGATCGCAGAAGTACTTGACGACAGAGAGGTCGTGCGCGATGAACATCAAGGTGAGACCATGCTGCGCTTTCAATTCATTTAAGAGATTGATGATCTGAGCGCGGATAGAAACATCAAGCGCGGAGATCGGCTCATCACAGATGAGGAACTCCGGGTTCATGATGACCGCTCTTGCAATGCCGATACGCTGTCTTTGTCCGCCGGAGAATTCGTTCGGATAACGGGATAAGTAATCCGGAATCAAGCCGACTTCCTGGAGGACTTCAACGGCCTTTTTGTGATTCTCTTCTCTGTTTGTAAACCCTTGGATCTTCAATCCTTCCTGAATGATGTCTTCGACAGTCATTCTCGGATCGAGAGAGTCGATCGGATCTTGGAAGATCATCTGCATCTTACTCATGAGCTTGCGGGAGACATGAGCGTTGTCAAATTTGATCTGTTTGATCTTCTCTTTTTGAACAGCGACAATCTCAGCTAGTTCATCTTTGATCGCTTTGATTTTCTTGTCGTATTCCGCTTTGACTTTTTCAATCTCCGCTTTTGCTTCTTCGTCGTTGTTGTTCATCTCAGAGATGATGTTGTTCATCTCTAACTTGAGATCTTTGATCTTGTTGTTGGCTTTGATGGTCTTCCACTTGATCTCTTTCTCATTCCAACGGCTTCCCGCGTTGATGCGATAACCTTTGAAGTAGACAGAGCCAGAGGTGACTTTATGAAGGCGGATGATAGAGCGACCAGTGGTGGTCTTTCCACATCCGGACTCACCGACAAGACCGAAGCATTCTCCTTTCTTGATATCGAAGGAGACATCGTGAACCGCTTTTAATCTCTTTCCCTGTCCTAAGGAGAAGAACATCTTCAAGTGACGGACAGAGAGAATGATATCGTTGTCGACAAGTTCTTTCTTGAACTTGGTTTGGTAGGTATTTTCTTCGTTACTCATGATCAATGACACCTGCCTTTTCTAAAGAGACTTTAATACGCTCAGACACAATCTTCGGCTTCTCGATCTTCGGAGCTCTCTGATCTAAGAGCCAGGTAGCGGCATAGTGGGTTTCAGAGACTTTGAAGAACGGAGGCTGTTTCTCAAAGTCGATGCTCATCGCGTACTTATTTCTAAGAGCGAAAGCATCTCCTTTGGGAGGGTTGAGAAGATAGGGTGGCGTGCCCGGAATCGCTTCGAGTTTCTCTTTGGAGTCGATATCCGGGATGGAGGAGAGAAGCGCCCAAGTGTAAGGGTGTCTAGGATCATAGAAGATCTCGTTGACATTTCCGACTTCGACAATCTTACCTGCGTACATGACCGCGACTCGATCAGCCATATTGGCGACGACGCCGAGGTCGTGGGTGATGAAGATAATCGACATGTTGCGCTCTCTCTTGAGCTTGTTGATGAGCTCGAGAATCTGAGCTTGGATGGTGACATCAAGTGCAGTGGTCGGCTCATCACAGATGAGGACATCCGGGTTTGCAGTCAAGGCGATTGCGATGACAATTCTCTGTCTCATACCGCCGGAGAACTCAAAGGGATACTGTTTGAAGCGGACCTCAGGCTGAGGAATACCGACTTCTCTCATGACGTTTAAAGCAGCCTCTTTGGCTTCTTGCTTAGTGATGGTGAACTTAGATTTATATTCTCTCTTGAGTTCTTTCAGCTCTTCCTGGATGTGTTTGATTTCATCTTGATTCTGAGCTTCTTTGGCAGAAAGAAGTTTCTGATCAAGTTCACTCTTGGAAGCGAGGTATTTTGCCTTCTCTTCCTCTTTGAACTTCTTGATCTCAGCGTCAGCGATTTTGATTTTCTCATCCAACGCTTTCTTCAAAGCTGGACGATTCTTTTTATAGATTTCATCCGCTTTTCTCTTCTCTTCTTTTCCTTTTTCTACCTGAATTTTGTGCGCTTCTTTCTTCTGAGCGACAAGCTCTTTAATCTGAGCATCAATCTCCGCTTTCAAAGAGAGATATTTTCCCTTTTCCTGTTCGTACTCAGGGGTGTTCTTTTGGAATTTATCGAGGTTGTAATCCGCCTCGCTGAGTTTTTTCTCTAAAGCGTAAATCTGATGGTCAAACGCCTCATCGGAAGCTTCGATCGCACGGTCGACTTTGCTGTAGATGAAGTTTCTCTTCACCTCATTGTTCTTGTAGGCTGCTGATTCCTCCGCGATGATCTTATCTTTCATCTGCTTGAGGTGGTTTCTGTTGACAAGCATCGCTTCTGTAATCTGCTTGCCGACCTTCATAATCGGGTTGAGAGAGGAGAGAGGATCCTGGAAGATCATACCGATCTTATGACCGCGGATACGGTGGAATTCAGATTCATCGATCTTGGTAAGGTCTTCTCCCTCATAGATGATAGAGCCATCTTCAATGACCGCCGAAGCGGCTAAGATACCCATGATGGCTTTAGAGGTGACTGATTTACCGGATCCGGATTCACCGACGATACAGAGAGTCTCACCTTTGTAAAGGTCAAAAGAG
This sequence comes from Bacilli bacterium, assembly GCA_022774485.1. Lineage (GTDB taxonomy): Bacteria > Bacillota_I > Bacilli_A > RFN20 > CAG-288 > Enterosoma. The sequence continues at coordinate 138 of JALFLX010000100.1, read as the reverse complement.
ACACCTCTGACCGCATGAACTAATCCATCATCCGTCTTGAAAGAGACATGCAAATTTCTGACTGAGAGAATCGCATCATCTCTCTTTTCTGAGTGAAGAACTTCTTGTAAGGTCTTCTTTTCAGAAGCGGGTTTCTGT
>JALFLX010000070.1 GCA_022774485.1 Bacilli bacterium | reverse complement strand
TCTATCCAACTGAGCTACAGCCCCATGTCTCTAAGAGCCTAGTTATTTTACAGCATAGCGCGATTTCTTTCAACCTTTATTTTTGATTTCTACTCGGAAAATGATTTGAACGGTGACATAGATAGCGCAGTTTCATTTTTTTATTTGCTGCTTCATTCATCTCGTCGTTTTATTTCGATGCTTTTGTAAAAGAAAGTTCTCTTTCTTCAATAATTGAACAACGCGGGTAGATTTCGTATGTTTTTTTATTTCTTTATCTTTCAAATTATGGTATAACAACAAAAAAGTTTTGAAGGAGGGAACGATATGATCACTTCAGAAGAGTTGAAACAGTTCCGAAAAGAGTTCAAAGTCCTTGAAGAAGACATCAAACAGTATCCTCGCATCATCTTGTTCCGTCACAAATCCCCTGATTTTGATGCCTTAGGTTCACAGATGGGTTTATATACATGGATCAAAGATAATTTTCCGGATAAAGAAGTGCATTTTGTCGGTGATCGACATCCGGATTTGATGCCGGAACTCTTCCCTTATCCTGAAGAGCTTGATGAAGAAGCATTTCATCAACCTCACCTTGAAATAACCTGTGATATTTCTAACCGCAAACGCTTGAGTGAGAACCACTTGAATTATGCGACTAGAACAATCAAAATCGATCATCATCCGCTTCCGAGCAGAGAAGAGTGCTTCGGTGATTTCTTGATCGTTCATCCAGATCGTCCAGCAGCGAGTGAGATTGTTGCTCTCTTCTGTCTCTCCCGTTCGAAAAAATATGTATTATCCAAAGAAGCAGCAACTTATCTTTACTGCGGTATTGTGGGAGATACGGGAAGATTCACCTATCAGGATACAGATGGTGCTACCCTTCGTATCGCAGCCGATTTGGTAGATCACGGCGTCGATATCAACGATTTGGCTTTGAAGATGTATGGATTGGATCAACGAAGATTAGAAATTCTAAAAGTGTGTCTCAACACCTACAAAATCACTGAGAAAGGGACTGCTTATTATATCTTCACCAAAGAGGAGATGGAACGCCTCAACATGACAGTGGACCAAGGGAATCTCCACATCAATATGTTCCGCGATTTAAAAAATGTCAAAGCGGCGGTTTCTGTCACTTGGGATGAAGGAAATCAGCATTATCGTATCTCTCTCCGCTCTGCGAGAATTCATGTCTCCCCAGTCGCTGTTCAATTCCATGGCGGTGGACATGACTACGCAGCGGGTTGTTCTATCAAGAGTCTTGATGAACTACCTTCTCTTTTAGAGGCAGTTGATCAATTGCAGTAAAAAATGAGGGTCCCCCCTCATTTTTTATAGGTCAGTTTTCTCGATGAGCTTTCCTTGTTGATAGGTTAAAATCATCATTTTTGAAAGTTCATTTGTTTGTAAGGTTTCTTCAATTGTGTCGCTGTGCTTTTCTTTTTCTTCTCCGTATGCTGAGAGGCCCGTGATGGTCGGGTTATCTTTCAGCACTTGATAAATAGGAGTGAAGTCTTCGATTTCTTTCTCATCGAAGAGAAGCACACTGACATCTCCTTGGATGAAGTTTGTGTATCTCATCTTAATCTGATTGTCTGTCTCTTCGATAGGCTCTGTCAGATAGCTTGTGAAGTCGTAGCGGTTATACGGAGTTAAGAAAGGAAGAAGAATAATAGAAGTGGAGAGATATTCTATGTTTGTTTGATAACAGTGCTTCTCCATTTCAATCGTGAGTTCTTTGGTGGTTGTATAGTGTTCGTTAGGATCATCTACATAGTAGGTTAGGGTTCCGTTTTCATAGAAGAGTAGTGCGGAATCTGTGATAGAAAGCGGATTATGAACACTGTCTACATATAAAGGAAGACGGATCATCGGGAAGATGGTGTGTGTCTCTTCGATATAATCTTTGATGACATAGGTGAAATTATCACAAGTCCCACAACCAGAAGCGTAGACAAAAAGCGGGAAGCTCATCTTTTTCTCAATCATCGTATCTAAGGTCTTGTTATTAATTTCATAGACAAGCGTATCGTATTTTGCACCAACCGTATTTCTCACATCCAAAAGCGTGAATAGAGGAATTTGAGGCGGTTGTTGTTCTTCTTTGCCACAAGAGGTCAATAAAAGAAGAATGGTAAGTACGATCGTTTTTTTCATTTCAAGATCAAATCTAAGAAGTCGAGATTTAATTTATCATCAAGCTTGATTGCTTTTTCATCAAGTTCTTTTTTCGCTTTTTGGAACGTGCTGGATTGAAGATCATCTATTTCGACTTTGGTGTCTGAAGTGAGCTTTGTAATTTCTTCATAAAATGCTTTCTCATAGGAGAGTGTTCCATTCTCATTCCTCTTAATGTTCATATAATTTGCGTAAACAGAGAGCTTGTATTCTTCATTGAGAAAGGAGACAACAGAAGGCACAAAACCCGTTTTATTTCCAAGGGCATCGGTAT
>JALFLX010000001.1 GCA_022774485.1 Bacilli bacterium | reverse complement strand
TGTAAAGAAAGACAAATACGAATAAAAGGACACCGAAATAACGGAAAAAGCTGCCGGAGTGCCATAATCCCATCAACGTGGGACACAGGCAAACCCCGGCAGCTTTTCCTTTTATGACCTAGAAAGGGAAATTACGCTCTCAAAAATATGGGTAGATAGTCGTAGTTTTGCTTGTATAAAAAAATAATATTTCAAATAGGATTAGACTTGTTGTTTTACTACTCGAAAAACTTTTGATATTTAAGACTTTTTCGAGTAGAACTTCTATTCATCCAAAAGATGAGATGTGCTTTCTTCTTGAAATAGTTGATAACGGATGCGGATTCTATCCTCATTCAGCTTCTCTTTATATGTGTCAGGAAGGATAAAAAAGAAAGAGAAGACACCATCATCGGTGATGCTTTCATTCTTTTTGATGTCGATAGAAAGGTAGTATAAGGTCGGGTTATCCGCGTAATAATAAAGGTTATCCGTGACAAGCTGAATTTCTTCTTCGCTGTTATCCTGTGTGTTATCGCGCTTGTAAGCGAGATAGCCTTTAGGAACATCAGAAATCGCGTAGAGATAAATTTTTCCGTTAGGAAGTGTTTGATTTTTGTGGATTTCTTCTGAAGAGATGTTTTCGTGATAGCGGGAATAGAAATCATCGACAGCTTCTTGATTTGTCAGCACATAGAGATTGGAGTAATAGGGCTCAGCAGTGATTTCAGGATAGCTTTCTCTTTGTATCTGATGGTTTAGAATCAGAGAATAAGGAAGAGAAAAAGTGGAGGTCAGCATATATCCCATGCTGCAGCGATAGCACTGTTTCGATGAATTTTGGCATGAGGAAAGAAGAAGAGGAAATAACGAGAGGATGAGATATTTCTTCTTCCAATTTCGTTTCATTATCAACCTCTTAGCTTCTTTGAGAGTGCGAGAATTCGATCGTAGATTTGATTTTTTGAAAGAGAGAGTTCAGCAGCGATTTCTTTGGCTAAAGAAGAGGAGGACTTTCCTGCTTTTAACCCCTCTTTGATTCTGTTATCAATCTCTTTTTGATCGATTGTTCTCTCTTCTGATCCTTTGATGATGAGGACAAATTCTCCTTTTTCTTCAAAGGATGAAGAAAGAATCTCGCTGACTTTTGAAGCGATGGTTTCTTCGTGAATTTTGGTGAGTTCTCTTACGATTGCGACTTCTCTTTCTGGCCCAAAGACTTCAGAGACAAGTTCAAGAGTATGACGGATTCTCTTGGGAGATTCATAGAAAATCAGTGTCTCTTGTCTCTCTTTTAACGGGGTGAGGAACTTTTTAATCTGACCATCTTTGGTCGGTAAAAAGCCGAAGAATGAAAAATCAGCAGTGTCAAAAGAGGAGAGGACTAATGCGGAAAGAGAGGCGCTAGGCCCTGGAAGAATGGTGACATTGACATTCTGTTGATAGCATTCTTTGACAAGAATCGCACCGGGGTCTGAGATGCCAGGCATACCGGCATCAGAGCAGTAGCAGACTTTGAGATTCTCTTTTTTGATCTGTTCGACAAGCGCTTTGGCATCCCTTGCTTCTGTCTGAGCGTAAAGAGAGACATATTTTTTATTTTTGATGCCGTAACTGCTGACTAAAAGAGAGGTGTTTCTCGTGTCTTCACACGCGATGATATCCGCTTCTTTGAGAGCGTTTAGGGCGCGGAGGGTGATATCATCTCGATTGCCGATCGGAGTGGAGACTAGGGTGAGGATTCCCTTTGTCTCATCTTGGTATGGATTATTTCTTATCATCATTTTTGATTGGTTTCACATCCAAAACAGATTTGTCTTGGATCTGAGAGACTGGGATAAAACCGCTAGAGGAGGTAGAGCTCTTGTGAGGATTGTTTCGGAAGGTGTTTTTTCTCTGCTGGTTGTTCCTGGGAGAGTTGTTGTTTCTGTTGTTCTGGTTATTCGGTCTGTTGTTACGGTCTTTATTCTTCTGGAAAGTGTTGTTGTTCTGGCTGTTATTTTGTTTACCACTTCCTTTTTGATTCTGCTGGTTGTTTCTTTCTTTCTCTTCTTTTCTCCGCTCTTCATTGCGTTTGATCTGAGCGATTCTGTTGTTGGTGTCGCTGATGCCATGACCGCTTAAATCGACACCGGAGTTGATGTCTTTATACATCACCGGTTTCTCATCGGTCTTGGTCAGACCTTTCTTAACACGCTCAAACTCTTCTTTGGTGAAAGATTCATAATTTTCACCATTGTAGGTGGTGATGGTATCTGTCAATAAGTTAAGACCGGTGACTTCATACTGAGATTTGTTGTAAGTGAACTTCTCTCCGATTTTCGGATAGAGCGGTCTGATTTTCTGATAGGCATCATCTTCATATTTCAAGCAACACATAAGCTTTCCACACTGTCCGGAAAGTTTAGGGATGTTGATGGCAAGCAGTTGATTTTTAGCCATGGCGATTGAGATACCGTCAAAGGAAGTTAAGAAGGTCGTGCAGCAAAGCGGGAGTCCGCAGGGGCCGATTCCACCGACAAGGCGGGCTTGGTCTCTTGGACCGATTTGTCTAAGCTCGATTTTGATGCGGTACATGCCAGTTAAGATTTTGACAAGCTCTCTGAAGTCAACTCTAGTTTCCGAGGTGAAAGTGATCAGCGCTTTATTATCTTCGCAATCGAAATACGAACTTAAGACTTTCATGCCTAAATTGAGGCTGTTTGCTTGTTTTTGTGTGTCTTTGGTGAGAGCGATCGCTCTTTGCTTTGCAACTCTATCTAACGCTTTGTCAGAATAAGTGGCGATGCGTTCAATCGCTGGGAATGTCGTGTCGAAATCGGGGCTGTTTAGCTCTTCTTCGGTGGCGACTCTCATCTTTTTGACAGTTCCTAAATAGGTTCCGTGATCGGTTTTGACGATGACTTGTTCGCCGATTTCGATGTTTTTATCGGTGCGATAATAACTCAACCCTTGGAAATCAAAAGGGATTCCTAATAATGTGATCATAAATTACTCCTGTATGAAGCTGTATGCGATTTTGGCTCCGATTAAAATCGGGTTGTAATTGACATGGGCGTAGCTCAACGCTTCTTTGACGACATCATCCGCTTTCTCGACATGTTTTAGGTCTAAAGAGAGCGCCTGAATCACTTCGTGGAAGGGATGATTTTCTGAATTTTGTTTCAAACGGGCAGAGACGAAGATATCGTGCATCATCAAATACATCCAATTATAGCACGAGGCGCCTTTCTTCTGACTTGATTGATTCAAAATCATAAAGCATGCTCTCTGTCTGCTGACTAGGTATTCTTCGAAGAACTGTTCTGCCATCTCAAAGCCAGTGAGGAATGAGTTATCACTCATGAGCTCATTGAGAGCGGCTTCTTTGCTCGGGAAGAATTTTGAGAGGAAGTAAGCGTGTCTAGAAGAGAGGTGTATCACCTCTTTCTTTTTCTTCCCTTCTATCTCAAGAGGATAACTTTCTAGAGATTCTCTCATCTTATCGATATCGATCGGATCGACATCGACCATGAGGGATCTTGAGCGGATGGTGGGTAAGACTTTATCCGGGTTTGTGGTGGTGAGGATTGCTATTTGTCCTTCTTTTGGTTCTTCAAGGAATTTTAAGATGGTGTTTGCTGCTTTTTCCGTGATGTTCTCTATGTGATGAATAACATAGCAGAGCTGGTGTTTGTTCTCGAAAGCAGATTGGGAGAACTTCTCTTCTAGGTTTTGAATATCTTCTTTTTTGATGCGTTTCTTCTCTCCATCGATGAGGATGAAGTCTGGATGGATTCCTTTTAAGAAACGTTTGCAGCTGTTGCATTCGTTGCAAGCTAAGAGTGAATTTTCACACCCGAGAGATTGAGCGAGATAGAGGGCACACTCTTTTAAGGGAGCGTTTCTTGGCCCAGAGAAAAGGTAGGCGGAAGAGAGTCTGTTGTTCTTCCTAGAATTGAGAATCAATTTCGCTAATTTTTTCTCTTTGGTGAGAAAAGTCTCTTTATCCATTGTTGCTCCTCTTTATGATGATTGAGACAATCTCAGAGGCGATTTCATCTGGAGTTCTAGAGGCGTCGATTTTAATGATTCGAGAAGCGAACATCTCGTTGATAATTTGATAACCTTCATAGACCTTCTGATGGAACGATTCTTTTTCGATATCGAGGCGGTCAGCTTCTCTTTCTCTTCCTTGCATTCTCTTGATTCCTTCTTCAGGAGAGAGGTCTAAGAAAAAAGTGAGGTCAGGATAGATGCCATCGATTGCGAATTCGTTGATGGATAACACTTCTTTGATTCCGATTCCTCTAGCATGTCCTTGATAGGCTAAAGAGGAATCAAGATATCTGTCAGAGATGACCATTCTTCCCTCTTCTAATGCAGGAAGGACAACATCGATGAGGTGTTGTCTGCGGCTTGCCGCATACAACAAAGCTTCGGTTCTACAGTCCTCTTCGGTGTTTTTGGGATCTAAGATGATATTGCGAATCTGCTCTGCGATTTTTGAACCGCCAGGCTCTCTTGTGAAAAGAGGGTCGATGTTTAAGGCGTGAAGTTTTTCTTTCACTAGGTTTAACGCGGTTGTCTTTCCGCAACCATCGCAACCTTCAAAAGAGATGAATAATCCTCTTTTCATGTTCAGTTTCCTTTCTTGAGACTCACTCTTCCTTTGAGGGAAGAGGTGATTGTCATGTTGTCTAAATATTCGAGATCGGTTCCAATCGGAATGCCGTTTGCAAGCTTTGTGATAGAGACATCTGGGTTATCTCGATAGATGTTTGCAAGGTACATCGCTGTGGTTTCCCCTTCGAGGTCAGTCGGGAGTGCTAAGATGATCTCTTTGATTCCTTCTTTTTCCACTCTCTGTTTTAACTGCGGGATTCCAATCTCTTCCGGAGTGCGGTTTTTTAAGGGAGAAAGCGTTCCTTTTAGGCTGAAATATTCTCCGTGATATCCGTTTGTCTTCTCGATGGATAAGATATCTTTGCTGTCGGATACGACGAGTAAAACACTGTGGTCTCTATTAAGATCGGAGCAGATAGGGCACTGATCATCGAAGAAAGTTCCACACTTTGGACACTTCTGAACTTTTTCGTTTGCATCAGTCAAAGCGAGGATAAACCGATTTCTATCTTCCACTGTGAGATGAAGCGTAGCGTAGGCTAAGCGCTCAGCAGTTTTAAAACCGATTCCTGGAAGTTTTTTGTAGCATTCGATGAGATCTTGGATTGTCTTAATTGCTTCCATCTGGTTCTTCAGAATCCTTTCTCATTCTCATCAGCTCTTCTTGGAATTCTTTTTGCATCATCTCGCTCTCTTGTTTGATGGCGTTGACGAGATTGTTGGTCAAGGTGAAAAATGCTTTTTCAATTTGACCTTTTCCACCAGTCTCGTAAAGACTTTGATCGATGTGGACATTGATTAGAGTGAAATCACCTTTCATCTTGATTTCGATTCCCTGATATCTTCCTTGATACTCTTTGTTGGAGAGGGCTGTCATCTTGTCTTGAAAGTCTCTCGCTTTGTTCTGGAGCATGACCATATCGGCTGCTCTTTTGGCGTTCTTCATGTTTTCATCATCCATGGTGTTCTCTCCTTTATTCTCCCTTCATCAGATCATTGAAGAAATCTGTGGAGGCGTTTAAATTCTGCTTTTGCCCGAAGTCGATGTGGATGGAATCTACTTTCGGTTGTTCTTTCTTCTTGAAGGATTGAATCGCATCTTGGAAATCATCGTGGAAGATCGGTAAGACATTGACCTCTTCTCCTTCAATCTGCTTCATCAAGTATACGAGTCTATTCTGGATATTCTTTCCGTTGATTCTCTTGATATCTGTCATGTATTTACAAGTGACGACAAGAATACCTTCTGCAAAGAGTCTTGGGACAGAGTTTGTGAGTGCCCTTGCTTCAAAGGAGTAATCCGTCGCGAAGAAATCAGATAATTTCTTCCAAGCTTCTGTGAACTTGGTTCTTTTATTGTTGTCGAAGTGGTACATGAGATAGAGAAGCTCATCTTTGCTGCAGGTGATTTCATCTGTGCTGACTTCGACGTTTTCCGGTTTAAACTCCATTCCATCTTTCTTCTCTGTCTTGACCTCAACCGCTTTTCTCACCTCTTGTTTCGGAGCTTCTTTCTTTTCAGTTTGTTTGACAGCGACTTCTTGGATGAGCGGTTCGCTCATCATGTTGATCAAAGCTAATTCAAACTGAGTTAAGAAGTCATCGCTGAGTCGATGGTCTCTCTGACACTGAATCAAGATGTCTAAGTTTCGTCTTGCAGAGTAGAGAGAAAGAGATAATTTCTTCGCTTCACTCTCTTTGAGACGTTCCATCAAGCTGGCATCTTTGGTCAAAGTGAAGAGGAGAAAATCTTTATAGATTTGAATGAAATCACTCTCTAATCTTCGGATAGCAAGGCCGTTATCAAACTTCTCTTGAATGGTTTTGATGACGACATCTGTCTGTTTTTTCTCAATCTGATTGATGAGAGTAATCTCTTCTTCTAAGGAGAGAAGTCCCATCATTTCATTCACTTCATCGAACGTGACTTTCTCACCGCAGTAAGAGACAACCTTGTCAAGAAGAGAAAGGGAATCTCTAACACCGCCCATGCTCAAGGATGCGATCAGGCGGAGCGCTTCTTCATCGTATTGAATTTTCTCCGTGTCTAAAACTCTCTTCTCGTTGCGGATGAGGTCTTCTTCGCTGACTTTTGAGAAGTCAAAGCGCTGAACACGTGAGAGGATGGTCGGTAATACTTTTTGAGGATCTGTTGTCGCTAGGATGAAAATCACAAAGCTCGGTGGCTCTTCGATCGTCTTTAATAGAGCGTTGAACGCAGAGTCTGACATATTGTGAACTTCATCGATGATGTACACCTTATAGGGAGACATGATCGGACGATAAGAGACATTTTCAATGAGCTGTCTGACAGAATCGACAGTGGAGTTACTAGCAGCATCAATCTCGATGACATCGGGATGTTGTCCCTTCATAATCTTCTCGCAGGATTCGCAGTGATTGCACTGTTTTCCAACCCCCTCTTGGCAGTTGAGCGCTTTCGCAAACAGTCGAGCCATCGTCGTTTTTCCAGTACCTCTAGGTCCACAAAAAAGATATGCGTGTGCGATCTTATCTTCTAAAATCGCATTCTTCAATGTAGTGACAATCGCTTTTTGACCGACGACTTCTTCAAAAGTTTGCGGACGATACTTATTGTAAAACGCTTGATAGGCCATCTTGTGTTCCTCACTGTTCTGCTGATATCTCTATTATATAACATATATATTTATTCTTAATGGTAAAAATAGAAGGCAAAAGAAAACCTATAAGGATTTTCTTTTGAGAAGAGAAAGAAAGGAGAATTCAGCTGATTTTTCTTTCACAGACAAGATAACGATCTCTTTGATAATCATCCTGCCAGATCGATACAGAAAACTCATCTGGATAGAACGATAAGAAGAGATTTTTCACCTTTTCTGCCATGGTGGATTCTAATTCAAAATAACAAGAGCCATCAGGGGTGAGATGATCTTTAATCTTTTCAAAAATACGGCGGTAGGAATAGAGTCCACCTTCTTTTGTATATAGAGCAACTTCTGGTTCAAAAGGAGCGTTGACATCTTCTTTATCTTCGGGAATATAAGGAGGATTTGAGATGATGATATCAAATTTATCACTGATTGAATCTAAAAAATCAGATTTGATAAAAGAGACATCTAAGTTGTTATAAAAAGCGCTTTTCTCCGCCATAGACAACGCTTCTTGTGAAATGTCAGAACCGAAGATAAAAGCATCGTTTACTCTCTTTTTTAACAAGAGTGCAATCACGCCAGAACCGGTGCATAAATCTAATATTTTCTTTCCGGAGAAATTCTTCTTCAGAAGATATTCCACAACAAATTGAATCGTCTCATTTCTTGGAATCAAGGTGGATTCATTCAAAAATAGATGAAGCTTCTGAATGTCGATATAACCGGAAAGATAGTTAGCGGGGTATCCGTCTTTCAACTTCTGAAGCAGATAAGACGGATTGAAAGGAATCTCTTCTTTTCCGTGAATTCCAAGCGCATCAAATCCGTAAGGAAGACAAGCATCCATCACAACTTTGATGTCAGCAAGTGGAATTTCGGCTTCTTTTGCTGAGAGAAAAAACTGTTCGTATGTCATGCTTTCTTACTCTTTTTTGCGTGCTTTAAAAACGTAGTGAAAAGAAGAGAACGTTCTTCCATACGTTCTACTCGTGAGGGATTGATTCCATCGTAATCGATTTTTGATAAGACGACAATCGCATCAGCTTCTTTGGGATTTCTTTCAAAGATGATTCCTGTTTTCGAGAGCTGCTTTTTCATTTCAAGAAGCTTATCGATGTTCTCTGAAATCACTTTGTTAGAGAAAAAGAAATGTCTTTTGTAGAAGTACTTATCATAGCCGGTGTAGTCTACTTTTTCATTGATGAACAACTTCTCTACTTTCTCTTGATAGATTCTTTTTTTCTCTTTTGCAATCTTTCTTTCATTCAATAGATTCACCATACGCTCGGTATCAAAAAAGCATTCTTCATAATGGGAAGAAAGCTCAGAGAGCGGAATCTCTTTCTCTTTTAAGATGGAAGCGAAGACTTCTTCTGACATCAAGGCATCATCATCACTTCTATGATAAGTGTATTTCTGAACGTGGAACTGTTCCACCAAGGAGTCAAGGCCGGAGCAGTTTTTTCTCTGATACAGCTCTTTTTCAAATTGCTGAATATCGAAGAAAGAGAAGTTGATCATCGGAAGAGAATATCTTCTACAGGTGGATATCAGATAAGCGACATCTTGTCTCACAGAAAATCCAAAACAGATATTGTTCTTATCCTCTAACAGCGTTTTGATCTCTTTGTAGTAGTGAGGGAATGTGAATGAGTTTCGAAAACGGAACAAAGGATAAGCGAGTCTAATCCCATCTCCTCTCTTTGCATTTCCTAACAAGAAAGGAGCATCTGGATCAATCAAAATATCTTTTTTCTTAAGCACTTGAAAATGCTCGTCCGTCTTCACAAAGCCGAACGAACAGATTTTTCCTTCTCCGTTGAGACAGTTTGCGCACTCAATATCAAAAAAGACAAAATTCATACCTGCTTTATTGTAACCCGTTGAACATTTCCCGAAAACACTTTTCTCTGATTTTGTTTTTCTTGATTTACAAGAAAGATATGTTTCGATACAATATCGGCATGAAATTACAAAAAATGCTCTCAGGTATCAAAGCCTGTATCTTCGATATGGATGGAACCCTTGTCGATTCTTTAGGAATGTGGAGTGATATCGACCGGAGATTTTTTGCACGCTATGGAATGGAAACCCCTGCTGATTACGAGAAAAAAATTAACCATATGAGCTTTTTAGAGATGGCTCAGTTCACCAAAGAGGAATATCAGATCCCAGATTCTGTTGAGACAATCATGGAACTTTGGACCGAGTGGTCAAAAGAGGAATATGAGAGTGAAATTCAAGCGAAACCAGGCGCTCAAGAACTTCTTCAATTTCTCAAAGAACAAGGAATTCCTCTCTCTTTAGCGACAACCAATCGGAAAGAGCTCTATGAGCCTTGCTTAAGAAGAAATCATCTTTATGCCTACTTTGATCACATCATGAATGTCAACGAGATTAACTCCACCAAAAGTGAACCGAAAATCTATCAGCTCTTAGCCGCTAAGATGAATGTTAAACCAGAGGAAACTTTAGTGTTTGAAGATATCTTAATCGCTGTAAACACGGCACATCAAGCCGGCTTTAAAGTCGCTGCTGTCTACGATAAAAGAAATGAAAGAGATCAGCAAAAAATCAAAACTCTTTCCGACTTTTATTTCAAATCATTCTTAGAGGAACCAGAAAAGTTGTAAAAGACGTAAAGCTTTGTTCTAACAATCTATATTTTTAATTTATCTCTCTAAGCTTTGGATGACTTCCTTTTCATCGCTTTTGATGTGAGAAAAGATGTGAATCAAAGCGCCGAGAATTGCGCTTGATGCAGAGCCGTAAATGATGAGGATCAAACTCATAGTTTTATTTAAGTTCAGGAAGTTGATCCCGAATAACGCTTGTGACATATTCGATCCACCATCGAAAGTCGGGATGAACGGGAAGACAAAGACAGCGAAGACGGCGATGACAAATATTACAGAGAACATAACTGCTCGATACCAGTTCTTTCGTAAGGGAGTGATCGGCAAGAAGCAGTTGTAGGCCATGGCAAGAGAGACAACAGTCATTGTCAAGGAACAGAAGGTTGTGAACTGTTCTTTGGCGACAAAGGGATCTTCAGAGAGCTCTAAGAAATTTCCGGAGTATTTGAGAATATAGTTGATCGACATTGCACCGATAAGGCAGATTGCAGCAGGGATTGCACGTTTAAAGGTGTTTCTCAAGAAGTGACCGGTGATTGGCTGATCATTTTTCTGCAACGCTAAGAAGATAGAAGTGAGACCGATACAGACAGATTCCATGATGAGGAGGTTGTTTGTCTGGAACGGATAATCGATTCCTTTTCCACCGTTGACGAAAGTGAAGAGGACAATGATGGTGAAGACGATGGTGAAGATGGTCTTCATCAAATAAAGAGCAGAGGAGCGCTGCACATTGTTGATACAGCGTCTTCCTTCTTGAACTGCTAAGGGCATGGAGGCAAAGTTTGAATCTAACAAGACCAAGTGAGCGACATTTCTTGCAGCAGAGGCACCGTTTGCCATAGCGATGGAGCAATCGGAAGTTTTCATGGCTAAAATGTCGTTTACGCCATCACCTGTCATACCGACAGTGTGTCCTTCATTTTTCAATGTTTTGATGATGAAAGATTTTTGATCGGGGGTAACTCTTCCAAAGACGGTGTATTCGTTGATGATCTGGCTGACTTCACGCTCCGAGAGTCCTTCTAAGGAAATGCATTTCTCCGCGTTAGGTACGCCGCATTTCATTGCGATCTCACTGGCAGTGAGCGGATTGTCACCGGAGATAATCTTGATGTTCACGCCGTTTTCTTTGAACCACTCGATGGTTTTTGGCGCTTCAGGTCTGATGTGGTCTTCTAAAGTGAAGATGGTGACTGGAGTGAATTTACCTTTGATGGTTCCGTTTTGGATAGGGTTCTCTGCTTTACAGAGCATGACGACACGGTAACCGGAAGACTGTTTCTGTGAGATGTAATCTAAGAGGGTTTTATCTCTTCCTTTGTAGAGGTATTCAGGAGCTCCTAAAACAAAGGTTCCATACTGTTTGAATTCGACAGCGGAGTATTTTCTCGCGCTGGAGAATGGGATAGAATCGATGATTCGATAAGTGTTTTTTAACGGGAAACGCTGAGAGAGTGCGATGGAGGTTTGGTTTGTTTCGCTGAAGGCGTTCAGATAGCTTCCGACGAGGTTATCGAGGTCATATTCGTTTGAGATTCTGACAATCTCATCTACTCTCATCGTACCATCGGTTAGGGTTCCGGTTTTATCTAAGCAAAGCGTATCAACTCTAGCAAGCATCTCGATGGAATAGAGGTCTTGAACCATCGCGTTTTTCTTCGAGAGCGCTAAGACAGAATTCGCTAAGGCAATAGAGGTTAATAAGTACATGCCAGAGGGGATCATACCGACCATACTTCCAGCCATTTTGGAGACAGCTGCTTTGGCAATTTCCCAGTTGTCATCTAAGAGCTGCGCATTTTGAATCCACTGGGTTAAGAAGGTTAATGCACCTAAGGGGATGATGATCAAACCGATGATTTTAATGACACCGTTTAAGGAACGGACAAGTTCTGATTTCGGTTTGTTGACTTCCTTGGCTTTGCTTTGAATTCCGGAGATGTAATTGTATTCGCTCACGTATTCAGCTTTGCAGATAGCAGAGCCTGAAACGACAAAGGATCCTGCGAAGATCTTATCGCCAGGGAGTTTCTTAATCGGAAGAGACTCACCGGTGAGGAGAGATTCATTGACTTCTATCATTCCATCTTTGACTACAGAGTCTGTTGGAATCTGGTCACCATTTTTCAATTTGTAGATATCATCTAAGACAAGGCTTGTCGTGGAGATGACACTCTCTTTTCCGTTTCGAATCACTGTCACGGTGGAGTTTGTGACAAGCTTTAATTTCGCTAAGGTCTTCTTCGCTTTCAACTCTTGGATGATACCGATGAGGGTGTTTGCAAAGGCGATGACTAAGAAGATTGTCTGAGTGTATTGTCCAAAGACAATTAAAAGAATGCCGATTGCTAACAATAGCATGTTGAAAAAGGTGAAGACATTATCCCGGATGATCTGCCAGGTTGTCTTTCCGCTCTCTTTCTTCTCTTTGTTATCGAGTCCTTGCTCCATGCGGAGATTGACCTGTTCTTCTGTCAATCCGTCTTTGATATCAGGCTGAAAACGTTGAATATCGTCAGGAATTTTCTTTGTTTCAAGAGTAGATTCCACTTCTAATGGTTGTTTCTCTTGTTCTTCTTTCTCTTCTTTGACTTCTTCAACCTCTTCATTTTCCTCTTCAACTTTATCAATCGTCAGTTTTGATTCTGGAGTAGGAACGTCTTGGTTTAACTTCTTTTTCTTTTTTCCAAATGCCATAGATACTCCTTTCCACAGCGATTATTTGTCGCTGTTTGGTTTATTAGGAACAATGTGATGCTTTCTGCAACGTGCTTCGTAAGATTCTTTTGCACCGACTAAAATAATCGGATCATCGTAGTTAGCCGGTTTTCCATCCACAAGTCTCTGCGTTCTTGTCGCTGCACATCCGCAGACAGTGCAGGCGGCGGAGAGTTTGGTGACAAACTCAGCTCTGGCTAAGAGGAGTGGCATCACGCCGAAGGGTTCTCCTCTGAAGTCAGTGTCTAAGCCAGCGACGATGACACGGACACCGCGGTCCGCTAAAGATTCGCAGATTGAGACAATGCTATCTTTGAAGAATTGAACTTCATCGATGGCGACCACTTGGACATCACTTTCCACCAAAGGGAGGATGTCTTCCGCACTTTTGATAGCAAAAGCTTGGTATTTCTCACCATCGTGGCTTGCGATGGCACTTTTGTCATAGCGGTTGTCGATCGCTGGTTTGAATGCGATGATTTTCTGATGGGCATAGGATAATGTTTTGACACGTCTAATCAGCTCTTCACTCTTGCCGGCAAACATCGGACCGCAGATGACCTCGATCCATCCTTTTTGAAGTTCTTGATACATGATAGTTGCTCCGTTTCTAATAGAAAATTATATCACTTAATCATAGTGATTTTTCCTACCAAATATAGAAAGCTAATGAATATTTGTTTTATAGCGAAGGAGGTGCAGATTTTCTAGAAACACAGTAACGAAAGTGTCTTTTGATCGCAAACTCTTGTTTTTGTGGGGAAAAGGAACGATTGCAATATGTTTTTCGGATAGATAAACTCTTTTGTAGTGAGGTTATTTATGCGTTATTCATTCAAAGAACGTCCTTACGGTATTTTCTTAATCATCGCTTTGATCTGTTTTATCTGCTCTTTTGTCATCGCTTTTCTCAAAGGCTTTTCCGGATATTCGATCGCAGCGATTGTTCTTTCTGGTGTCTGTGCTCTTCTGATGGGATATTTCTTCCTCAGCGATCTGATTAAATTTTTAAAAGAGAGGAATCAAAAGAAAGATGACAGCAAAAGAAATTGAGCAAACGTTATCTTCTTTTCCAGGGGAATGGGATTCTTTTCTCTCTTTTGTGAAAGAGAAAGAATATTTTTTACCTCTGATCAAAGAGATTACCAAACGTTATCAAAGCGAGGTGGTTTTTCCGAAAGCGGAGGAGGTATACCGCGCGTTTTCTCTTGTGAATCCGGAAGATGTCAAACTTGTCATCATCGGTCAAGATCCCTATATCCAACAGGGACAAGCAAATGGACTTGCCTTCTCGGTAAGAGATGGTGTGAGAATTCCGCCTTCTCTTCTGAACATTTACAAAGAGTTGAACTATGAATATGGATATCCGATCTCAACTTCTGGAGATCTCTCTTCTTGGGCGAGTCAAGGGGTTCTTTTGTTAAACGCTTGTTTGACAGTGGAGGAGGGGAAAGCATCTAGCCACGCGAAGCTT
This sequence comes from Bacilli bacterium, assembly GCA_022774485.1. Taxonomy (GTDB): domain Bacteria; phylum Bacillota_I; class Bacilli_A; order RFN20; family CAG-288; genus Enterosoma. The sequence continues at coordinate 20,001 of JALFLX010000001.1, read as the reverse complement.
GGCTGGTTCTCATTCACCGAGGATGTCTTAACAGCGTTAGATTCTTCTGGCCGTGATATTGTCTATCTTCTCTGGGGAAACTTTGCAAAAGAGAGAGCAAAAGTGTTAACAAGCAAACACGCTCATCTGATTTATACTGCTCACCCCTCTCCTTTGAGCGCATCGAGAGGATTTTTCCACTCCGATTGTTTTAAAAAAGTGAATGAAACACTAAAAGAACTCGGGTTAGAAGAGATTGATTTTAAAGTGGATGACGGCAGGTTGTTCGATTAAACTTCACTCGTGATAGAATACGAATATGGAAAAGACACTGACACGCGATGAGCTCTTGCTTCAGCTTCTTCAAAAAGCGCAAAATCCATTCACCACTCCCCAGCAGATGAATGATATCAAGCAGGTTTTATTGACCAGCTCTAATTTCCAAGGAAAGAATCACATTTATCTGTTGAGATGTTTTTTCAATGAGGTGGAACCCCTGTTTTTAATCACGGAACAAGAAGCGATACAACAAGCTTATTTCGCTTTGAAAGAGAACCATCCCTTTTCTTGCTACTATCTCTATAAGCTCTTAAAAGACCGCGACCCTGTCAAAGCGAGAAACTACCTTAGAATCTGTGTGGACTACGCTTATCCAGAAGCGTATTTAGAAATGGCCAAATGTCAACATTACGGAATTTTGTTTGAACAGAATAGAAAATCCGCTTTTGAATATTACAAGAAAGCGGCATTGTGTCAGAGAAAAGAAGGTTATTATGGTATGCTTCTCATGGCTTGTGAAGATGGGGACACAGACTTAGAAGAAGAGATTTACAAAGAGGCAAAGAAGAGAGGCTTTTTGCTTCCTGGAATTGTGGAATAAACATTTTTGTCGCTAATTTCTTTCCGGAGAAATCACTCTCTTTTTCTGTTGATCGTTTTATAAAAAATAAAGGCGATTTAAAAACTTCTATCAAGAAAAAACTTTTAAATTCACAGCAAGTTTTCTTGACGCATAAACACATGTTCATATGATGAAAAATTCATGTATCCGCTTCAGGAAAAAGAAAGATAGAAATCATAAAAAAATCGACTATAATGTTGAGGCTATCCCAAGAAGTTTAGCAATGAAATCTGTGTTAGGAGGAAGAATATGGGCCATCATCACCATCATCATATCGTGTTAGAAGATCACGAGAAAGAACCGGTAAAAATCGCGACGATTATCGGTATCATCTCTGTTATCTTGAATCTCTTGTTAGGAATCACAAAAATTGTCATCGGAAGAATCGCATCTTCTTCAGCTGTCTTCTCTGATGGTGTTCACGGGACAGGTGATGTCCTTACCACTGTTATTGCTGTCATCTCTGTCTGGATCGCAGCGAAGAAGAAAAACAAAAAGTACAATTACGGTTATGAGAGATATGCATCCATCGCCTGTCTTGTCTTAGCGGTGATTCTCTTCCTTACCGCAGGAGAAATTATTGTGGAATCCACAGAGTCTCTCATCGCTGGAATCAGCGGAGAACAAGAGGAGACTCTCATTGTATTCTCAGAGCTCTGGTGGGTTTCCTTCTCTGTCGCTTCTCTCAGTATCTTAGTGAAAGCAGTCATGTTTTTCATCACGATGTACGGTGCGAAAAAAGCAGGTTCCAACGCCATGAAAGCAGATGCTTGGCATCAGGTGATTGACGCCTTATCCTCAGTCGCTGCGTTGATTGCCTTGTTCGGTTATCTCTGGTTACCAGATAACAACATCTTAGATCCAATTTTCACTTATCCTATTGCCTTCATGGTCATCTATGTCGGTTATGAGACCTTTGTCACTGCAGTGAGAGAACTTTCTGATCACGCGATTGACGAAGAGCTCATGAATGAAGTGAAAAAAGTGATCTATACTGTTGTGAAACCTGAGGAAGTGAAACTGATTCACTCCCGTATCTTCTCTGAGAAGTTCTATTTAGATATCTATCTTCTCTTAGACTCTTCTCTTTCGTTAGCTGCTTCTGATGAGATTGCAGATCAGATTAAAGCGGCGTTATTCGACAAATTCGATAACATGAAAAACGCTTATGTCATCATTGAGCCAGATGATGAGAAGCATCGTCATCAGATAGAAGGCGGATTCTAAAGAAATAAAGTCGGTTCTTAACAAAAGGAAATATTCTGGTTGAACCGATTTTTTTGTGTTACTCTTTCAGTTCTTCAAAAGACAAGAAATATTGTCGCTTATCTATGATGAATAAATCCTTTGTTCACTTTTCCGTTCAAATCATGAATGGAAAACACTCGTGGTATAATGTTTCTATGCTAGTTTTTGATACCATTTGTGCGCTATCTACTCCGAGACAGAACAGCGCATTAGCGATTGTAAGGCTTTCTGGCGAGAAAGCAGTTGAGATTCTCTCACATCTTATTCGGAAAGATGTGAATACGCTTGTTCCAAATCAAGCCTTTTTTGCAAAGCTTTATCAGAAGAAAGAAGAATTGAATTCTTTCATTGATGAAGCGGTCGTCACATATTTTAAAGGACCGAATTCTTACACAGGCTTTGATTTAGTGGAATTTGCGACTCACGGTTCTATGATTGTCGTTGAGGAGCTTTTAGATGCTCTCACTTTGTATGGAGCAAGAAGAGCTTTGCAAGGTGAGTTTTCATGCCAAGCTTATTACAACGGGAAGATGGATTTGTTGAAGGCGGAGGGTGTCAATGATTTAATCAACGCAAACTCTACTAGAGCAAAGAAAATCGCATCTTCTACCTTAAATGGTGAGAATGCAAATATCATCTTGTCGATCAAAAAAGAGCTGTTAGAGGATTTATCGAAATTAGAATATTTTGTTGAGAACCAGTACTCTGATTTTGATGAGAGCGACTATCCTGTTGTCTTAAACGAAGTGTCAGTTAGTTTACAATCCTTATCTTCAAAAACAAAGAAGTTGTTAGATCAAACCAAGCGTGCAAATAGAGAATACCAAGGAATTCAAGTCGCGATTGCCGGTGAACCTAACGCGGGAAAATCAACTTTATTAAACCGTATTTTAGGAAAAGATAAAGCGATTGTCTCACCGATTCCTGGAACGACAAGAGATGTCGTGGAGGGGGAAAGAGAAATCGATGGAATTCACTTCCACTTCGATGATACGGCGGGATTGAGAGAGACAGATGATCTTCTTGAAAATCTCGGCATTCAGAAGTCGTATGAAACTATCAAGAGAGCAGATCTTGTTCTTCTCTGCTCTGAAAATGGTTTTTCAGAGATTCTTTCCGATGAGAAAATTAAAGCGCTGTTAGAGAAAAAGAATGTGATTCTTGTCTCGACAAAGTCTGATATCAATCAGAGCAAAGAAGGTGATATCTCTGTCTCTGAGACAGAAGAAGACCTCTCTTCTCTCTTCGCTTTGATGTTGGAGAGACTCGATGTCGACAAGAAAGAAGAATCTTGTTTTTTAGGAAAGAGAGAAGAAGATTATCTTTTCAAGATTCACGAGCAGATCAATCTTTCTAAAAATGCTTTGGAAGAGACAGGACAGATCGATATCATCTCTGATACAATCCATGTCACTTTAGTTCTTTTGGATGAGATGTTAGGAAACAGCAGGAGCAAGACGATGGAGGATATCTATCAGACTCTCTTCTCTCACTTCTGCTTGGGAAAATGATATGAAGATTATCGATACGCATTGCCATCTTGACGATGATGCACTCTTTTCTATCCGCAGAGAAATCGTTGAAAAATCAAAACAGAATTCTGTGGTCGCTGTGTTTAACACAGCAGACTCTCTTTCATCTTTTTCTCGTGTCTTAACACTGGAGAATGAGAATCCAGATTTTTCTTTTTCTGTCTTAGGGATTCATCCTGAATTTGCGTCAAAAGAAGAAGATTATTTTAAAGAAGCTTACCAGAGAATCAGAGAAGAAAAAGATCACATCAAAGCAATCGGTGAGATCGGATTAGATTATCATTACGATAAATCAGACGAGACCAAAGCTTCGCAGAAAAGAAGATTTATCGAACAGATTGAACTTGCAAAAGAATTATCGCTTCCGATTGTGATTCACGCCCGCGATGCTGACTTTGATACCTTTGATATCATCCGGAAAACAAAGCCGAGGCGGATTGACCTTCACTGCTGTTCTGCCAGTGTGGAGTTGCTCCGTGAATACCGTAAGTTAGATACAGAGGTCTATATTGGAATCGGTGGTGTTTCCACTTTTAAAAACGCAAAGACACTCTTCAAAGTGATTGAAGAGATGCCACTTGAAATGATGTTGACAGAGACAGATTGCCCATATCTTGCACCCGCTCCTTTCCGCGGGGAGAGAAATGATCCCTCTTACCTCCCTTATATTGTGAGAAGAATCGCTGAAATTAAAGGATTAGAGGTAGAAGAAGTTGCGGCATGTCTCTATGAGAACGCAGTGAGGTTTTATGGATTATCAAGAGAAGTCTTTTAAGCGTTACGCTTATGTGGTTGAGGGAATGATGGACGAGGATAAACTCAAGAAATTGGGTTGTCTTTTCGTGATTAAAACCGGTGGTAAGTATATCCGTCCTGAGGTGCTTCGCTTTATCAAAAATGTTTCAGAAGTGAGACCTCTTGTCTTAGTGACAGATCCAGATGGGCCGGGAAGAGAAATAAATGCTCACATCGAATCTGTCTGCGGAGAATGCCTCAAAGTAGAGGCAGAGAAAAAAGACTGTATCAAACACGGCAAAGTCGGGATTGCGGAGATGAAGTTAGAGGATTTAAAAGTTTTGTTAAAACCGTTTATCCATCACGATTTATTTGTCGATGAGAACTTATCTTTAGAAGACGATGACCTTTATGATTTAAAACTTACTGGGCCCGATGGAAAAAAGAGACGGATGAAACTTGTCTTGAAGTATTCGATTCCGTACACTTCATTCAAGAATGTGGAAGAGGCTCTTTTGATGCTTTCAAAATCGAAAGAGGATGTGATGGAGGATTTACAAGATGAATGAGAAAGAACGCGTTCAATCGCTGTTGAAGGAAAATGGTTTGGTCGCGAAGAAATCCTTCGGACAGAACTTTTTGATCAATGATGGTATTATCAGAAGAATTGTCAAAGGTATGGAGGTGGAGAAATACCCTTGTGTCATTGAAATCGGTCCCGGCTTAGGTTCGTTAACTCTTCCGCTCAGCAAAGTTTCAAAACGCTTGATTGCAGTTGATGCGGATCGAGATATGGCTGCGGTCTTAAAAGATCTTTTCCAAGAAGAGAGCAATGTCACTGTCATCAATTCTGATTTCCTGCGTTTCAATCCGGATGAATATGTCAAAGAAGAAGAGAGAATCTTTGTCGGTAATCTCCCTTACAACATCACCAGCGAGCTTCTGGAATATCTGATTGAAAAAGGTTTTGCAAGCGCAGGTGTGATGGTCCAAAAAGAAGTCGCCGAGAAGTTGATTTATGAAGAGGGAAAGAAAGAGAACTGCCCATTAGGCGCTTTCCTTGCGACTCAGGGAAAAGTGGAGATATTAACCTATGTCGACTCTTCTTGTTTCCTACCTGCTCCGAAGGTTGACTCTGCCTTCTTAAAAATTACCAAGGAAAGAAAGATCGACTTCCATCTCTATCCGATTTATAAAGCTCTCTTTAAAGATCCCAACAAAAATATTTCAAACTGCTTGAAACAATCAAAATATAAAGAGAGAGCAATTGAAATCTTAAAAGAGAAGAATCCTGACGTGTTGACCATGAGAGCAAGGCAGCTCCCTGTGAAAACGCTTCTTTCAATCTCTCAATTAATTTTAGAAAACGATGCGTAGTTTTTTACCGATAAATAATATATGATGAAAACCCTGTTTATCAGTGAGAAGGAGAATTTATGAAAAAACACGCTTGGCTAATCTTGACCGCGATGATGTTTCTGAGCGCGTGTCAATATCCTAGTAACAATACAGAGACATCGACAGAGCAAGTCCCGACAGAACCGGTGGTGACAGAGCCTGTAGTCGCAAGAAAGTCTTTGATTCTTTTGACTTCTCCGCTTTTGGATTATTACCAGTTTGACAAGCTCGATCTCACCGATTTACGAGTGAGCGAAGCGACATACGACAAGGATGATAATCTCCTCTCTTCTAATGAGATTACAGACTTCAAAGTCATCAACGATGCCGATGGAAACGAAGCTCATGACGGTGATATTCTTTCCTCTGTCGGCTATGTGAACTACAGCGTTGTGAAGGAAGGATTCGAATCTGCTTCCTTTAACATCTTTGTCACAGAAGTCAGCAATTTCGCCCAGTATTTGATTCTTCAGACACTTCCTGATAAGACAGCATACACAATCGGTGAGAACTATACTGATGAGGGTATGGTCATCAACTTGAACACCAAATATGTCGCTGAGAAATCTAAGAATATGACTCAGGTGGTCAAAGACTATCACATCAAGATCAACGGAGTAGAATATGAGGAGTATCAGTTTACAACTCCGGGAAGTTACACCGTGGAAATCACTTATCCCCGCTGGGATACTGGTGAGGACTTGAAGGTGTCTTATTCAGTCTACTGCATCGAAGAAAACACCATCACGACTCCGAAGCAATATGTGGATAACACCATTAACTTCCAAACAGATTACACCACGGCGAATATCAAGTTCACTAACAGCAATGTCACCTTAGAAGAGGGAGATAAAGGATATTATTCTCCTGAGGAAGTCATCAACGAATACAACATGGAAGACTACACATTGCGAAATGCGTCGAACTGGGTCTCCACCCCTTCCACTGGTGAAGTTCCGCTCCTTGTCGTTCCAATTGTCACTCCTGGTGATGAGAGCAAAGCGACAGAGGAAAACTGGAATATCATTCAAAAGGCGTTCTTCGGAAACAGTTCTGATCTCCATTTTGAATCAGTCCACTCTTATTATTATCAAGCCTCCAAAGGGAAACTTGACTTCACAGGAGGTGTGACTGGATTCTTCACTCCTGGTGATTATGATAAGACCTTTAAGACAATCTCAAATTATTCGGGCAGCAATGTTGGAACGCTTGCATCCTTATGCTTAAAGTGGGCAGTTTCTCAGTATGGAATCGATCCTAAAGACTACGACAGCAACGGAGATGGATTCATCGATGGCCTTTGGATGGTCTACCTTCATAAGACTAACGGAAGCGACTTTTGGGCTTATACTTCCACTACACAAAAAGGAGTCGGCAATGTCGATTCTCCTGTCGTTAACATCTATGGTTGGGCAGGATTAGAATTCTTGACTGACAGCTACTACTCACTTGCTACTTATCCGGAATATTACGACAATCACGAATGTGATGCTCATGTCTTAATCCATGAGACTGGTCATATGTTAGGCGCTCAGGACTACTACGCTTACATGACTGGAAATATCACAGATTATTCTTATGATCCTCTCGGCTCTGCTGATATGATGTCGCAAAACTGCGGCGATCACAACATCTACACGAAGCTTCTCTACGGATGGGCAACGCCGTATATTGTCTATGGAGATTGCACCATCTCGCTTCCTTCTTCTCAGTTAGAAGAAACTTGTATCGTCTTTGCAAAAGATAGCAGAGAATACAAGAAAGATGAGAACGGAAAGGTTCTCTTTAACGCCTATGATGAATATATCGCCATGGAACTCTACCAGCCCAAAAACCTCAATGTGCAAGGGTATGACTGCTATGGTTCTTCTCCAATTCAAGGAACTGGTGTCAAGGTATATCATGTCGATAACAGACTCTTCAAATACACCAGTACTTCTTATAACTACTCGCTTGAGATGTATGACAACCCTGATGACCCGTTTGAAGATGGGAACACAGATTCTCTCCTTACTGTCATCTCTAACACCAAGGAAGGCTTAAGAGCGGAAAGCAACTATGGTGTCTCTTCTTCTTATAACCCGATGGATGAAGTTAGACTTATCAGCAAAAATCACAGAACTCTTTCGATGAGCAATCCTGCCACATCAACTGCTCTGTTTACAGCTGGTAGCACATTCTCTGTCAGCTCTTATAATGAGCAGTTCATCAATGGATTATTAGACTCTGGAGAATCATGTTCCTTCTCAGCTAGTATTCTTAGCATCTTGTAAAATGGAGTTGTCAGGTTCTTAAGAATCTGACAACTTTTTTTGAGGTTTGTTTTGAAGAATAATATAGATAAGAAGCTTTTTGGTTCCATATAACAAAATTTATTCGACAAATCCCACGCTTCTTTGAGAGATATTTTTTGCTTTTCAGTTTAATAAGTAAAAGGAGTGACTAGATTATGAAAAAAGAAAAGAAGATTGCACTTCTCATCACCATTCCTGTCACTGTCGCTTTGATTGCAGGCGCTGTGGTTTTTACCAGCGTCTCAACCGGCTTGATCGATACGACTGATACGATTACTCAGGTGAAACGAAATTATTCAATTCAAGATCAAAAAGCGATTCACAAACAGTCTTATCAATCTCTCAATGAGGTCACGTATCAATCCTTGTTGAATCAGAAACTCACAGTCAGCGATGTTTTCTTATCTCATTATCAAAAGTTTGCTTTTGAGAATTATGAGAGAGTTCAAGGGTTAGAGAAGAATGTCTCTTATTCTCCGCTCGGTTTGTATCTTAATCTTCACACGCTGAGCTTAGGGACAAATGACCTTTATCAAAATGCGTTTGAAGAATATCTCTGCTCTTCTTTTGAAGAGAGAGAAGAGAACTACTTGCCCTTATTAACCAATAACTTCAGCTCTAAAGAAACCGGCTCTACTCAGGTGTATCAAGGGATGTTCTTAACTTCCGATTACGATTTAACGGTGAGAGATGATTATATAAAGAAGCTGACAGATCATTATGTGGAAGCTTTTTCTCTCTCATTTCATAACGATTCAGATGTCGAGAGGATGTTATCTTGGGTCAACGGAAAAGTGAACGAAAAGAACTTCATGACCAAAGAGATGCTTCCGGAGATGGATGAGAATGAATTCATTTCGTTTGTCTTGTATACCACATTCTTCTTCCAGCAGAACTGGGGAACGAGGTTCTTAGAAGAAGCGAATGAGAAAAAGAATTTCTATGCTGTGGATGGCTCTACCACGACAAAGACTTTCATGAATCACACCATCTATTCTAAGTATTACGATTACGGAGATTACTGCTCTGTTTATGACTATTATCAGAACGGATACAGCATTCAATATGTCACTTCACTTCAGAAAGAGCAGTCTATCTTTGATCTTGTAAAAGGGAAGAATTTCCTCATAGAAGAGGAAGAGAGAAGAAAAAATTCCCTCATGCATCTCTCGTTACCAAAATTCACTTCGGAATGTCTGATTGACTTTACAAAAATCTTTGAAAAATCTTCCTTAAGCCCGATTCTTGTCTCTGACAACAACCCTTTCAGTGAAATCTATGAACCGGATGATTATTTTTTCTCATTATTTTCCACCATTCAGAAGAACAAAGTCTCTTTCTCAGAAGATGGTACGATCATCAAATCAGTCACGCAGTCTGTCGGAAAGGGAGAAGCGACAAGTATGCCTGTTGAAGTGATCGATGTCAATCTTGATCATCCTTTCATCTATGTCATCTATGATGCTCAACATCTTCCTGTCTATATCGGTCAATATTCAGCATAAATGAAAACCGTGTTCCTTTTTGAAAGCAACACGGTTCTTTTTGTATTGAGATAGGATGAGAAAATCTCTTTTCTCACACTGTCTTTTCTTTTGCTCTTTTTTTCTGAACTAATAAGAGAATCAAGTAAACGACACCACCTAAGAAGAAGAGAATAGCCCAGAACTGACTCGGTGAGATTCCAGGGATGAAGCTTCCGCGGTGATCTCCTCTTAAGAATTCGATTAAGAAGCGGAAGATTCCGTAAGAGAGTAGATAAATTACCATCGTGAAGTCAGATTGTTTTTTAAATAAGAGATAGAGAAGGATTGCAGAAAGGATTAATAAGAAGATCGCTTCAAAGAGATTGGTCGGCCAGACTTTGGTCTCGGTCGTGGTGAATTTGATTCCGAGGATAGAATCTGTCTCTATACCATAACAGCATCCATCTAAGAAACAACCGATTCTACCGATTCCGTGAGCCAACGGAATGCAGGCCCCTGCGACCTTGACGACTTCTTTTAAGAAAGGTGGATTTTTCTTTTTTAAGTACAGGAAGTACTGAAGGAAGAAGGTTAATCCTCCTCCGATCAAACCGCCGAAGAATGTCATCGCAAAGGTCCAGTGATACTCTTTTGGATTTTCGATGAAGTCATAGAGATTTTGGAAGAGTATCGCAAAGATGATACCAGCTATCGCAGAGATGGTGACTGCGAGTTCGATATTGGTGCTGACTCCTTTTTTCATGCCGATTTTCTTGAAGTAAAATTCTAAGATGACACAGGAGAGAATCACTCCGATGACAAGGAGGATAGGATATAAATCAATTCCGATGTCCGGTAACATTTTCGTTTCCTTTCTGGTGTCTATGATAGAGGAAGAAGAGATAGAGAAGAGCAATGACACCGAATGTGAGATTGAATAAAACGTAATTTAGGTTGATTTGATAAGAGAAAAGAGCGTTGATCAGATCGCTGTTGATGAAGTTAAAAAAGAAGTGGAAAGAAATGGCAAGATAGATTCCTCTTTTATGATAGAGGGTGATAGAAGCTAAGACAACTCCTAAGAAGAGAGTGTATCCCATTTGCATTAAGACAGAGAGGGGCGCATTTCCGATGAAGTTGATCGCGTGCATCAAAGAAAAACAGGCTGATGATACAAGGATAGAAAGCTCATCGGAGTATTTTCCTTGGATGAGAGATTGAAAGAATGGAAAGAGCAAAGATCGAAACAGCAGTTCTTCGATGGTGATAGAGAAGAAGGTGACAAGAGTTTCTGATAAGAAGAGAGGAACGTCAACTGCCTTGCTCGGTGCGATTTGAAAGCAGAGAAGATAGAGGAGATTTGAGAAACAGATGAGGAAAAGTGGGAAAGAGAGAAACGGATTTTGTGCTCCCTCTTTTCGTGGAATTTGGCATTTCTTTTCTTCAAGAAGAACAAAGATAAGAATTCCGAGTAACACGAGAGCTTGAAGAAGAGGTGCGACAAAGTTCGGCCCTGGGATTTTCTCGAAAGGAAGGAATTTACAAGCGAGATAAAACAAGAGGAGATAGAGAAAGGTAATCAGGGTGTTCTTCTGTTCTTTTTCCATGTGATTATTATACATGATTGGAGAAAACTTTGGTATTTTCTCCTCTTATCATTGTGAAAAGTCAACATAGCAGATAGAAGTTGTTTTTTATCACAACAAAAATAATCTAGGACTTCTCCTAGATTATTCGTTACTATTCTCTTTGATCAATTGAATAATTTCATCCTCGTTTGAGAGATAGAGAATTCGATCTTGAAGCTCTGGTTTCTCTTTCATGACAAAGTAAGTGATCAAGGCTCCAGATAAGGCTCCGAGAAGATCCATCACGATATCCCACATGGTGTCCATGACAGCGAAGTGATAGCCTTCTCTTTGGCTGTAGAAGTTAAATATCTCTTCTTTCATATCTTCTGGAATCGCTAGATTCTCATCTAGTTGTACTAAGAATTCGTTGGGGATGAATTTCTGCATGTTGGTTCCAAAGAGAGTATCTGCAGACCACTCATATAATTCCCACAAAGCTTCTAGTGCCATCGCGAAGAAGAAACCGAAGAAGATTGCAAACAAGAGCTGATTCTTCCCTTTGGCGCTGAACTGTCTCAACATTACTTTGGCGATCGCATATCCTAAGACACAGAGTTCTAAAGTTCCTAAAAAGTGAAGCACGCGATCGTAATATTTAATTTTGTAGAATCCTAAGAAGCACTCTCCGACAAGGACACCTAAGAAGAGACTCATTGCGATTCCAATGTCGACAAGAAGAGAAAGTCTCACCTTGGTAAACTTCTCGATTAAGACCGTGAACCAAATGAAAAGAAGACAAGCAAAAGAGCCAGTGATGATGGTCTTTGCCTGCATCACATCCCAGTAATTGACAACCCCGCACACCGTTAAGATCGCTAAGATCAAGGCGATTCCATAGATACAGGTTTGTATGCTGATCAAGATCTTTCTAAAGCTGTTCATTGCGGAAATAATTGTATCAACTCTTTTCTTTCGTTTCCGATGTTTTATAAGAAATATGCTGAAATGGTTACAAAAAAAGCGTGAATGTAACATGAAAAAAGCGCTGTTTGACAACAGAGTATTGTCTTTGACAGCGCTTGTGATTTTTTTGGAATGAATCAGTCAGAATACTGATCGTAAATCTCAGAGACAGAGACATTCTGAGAGATGTTGATGATAGCAGAGGCGATGATGTTTGCTAAGGAGACAACTTCGATGTTGAGGTCCTTATTTTCTATGAAGCGAGGCTCCAATGGAATAGAGTCAGTGACGATAAGTTTATTGAATGCTTTGCTCTCAGAGAGTCTCTCATATGCAGGATCAGATAAGACAGGATGAGTGACGGCCATGAAGATTTTCTTCGCACCAGCTCCTCTTAAGGCTTTGGCAGCAGCCACTGCGCTTCCAGCAGTGTCGATCATATCATCGATGATGATGCAGTCTTTTCCATTGACTTCACCGATGATGTTCATAACTTCAGGCTGATATTTGCTGTTTCTTCTCTTATCGATGATCGCGATCGGAGTGTTGAGCTTCTCAGCGATCTTTCTTGCACGGTTGACTCCACCGTGATCAGGGCTGACAGTGACAAGATTCTTCTTGTCGATGTCTTTGTCTTTGAGGATTGTGTGTCCTAAAAGCGGAATCGCAGAGATGTCATCCTCTAAGCAAGAGAAGAATCCTTGAATCTGAGCGGCGTGTAAATCGAAAGTGATAACACGATGTGCACCAGCGGTGACTAAGAGATCAGCGACTAATTTCGAAGAAATCGGTTCTCTCGGTTTGGATTTGCGGTCTTGTCTCGCATAACCAAAATACGGGATGATGACATTGATTTCTCCAGCGGAAGCTCTGCGCAACGAATCGATGAAAATCAAAACTTCCATCAAGGTATCGTTGACAGGGGGACAAGTAGACTGGATGATAAATACTTTTTTACCACGGACAGTATCAATCGGACAGGCAAGCACTTCTTTTGACGGGAATTTGGCTAGATGGACATCACTGAGTTTCGTACCTAACTTCTCACAAACCTTCGCTGCAAGATCTTTATTTGCGCTTAAGGCAAAGATCACGGCATTTTGATCAAGCTTCATGATTACCTCCAAAACAAATATTAGTTTACAACAACTAAGCGAGAATAAAAACAAAAACCGCCGATTTTATCTAGTTGTTAAACCATTTTAATTGGGATGTCGTTTTCGTAGAAAATGAGAACAAGTTGTCGATTATTTCCATGTAATCAAAATAGAAAATCACAGAATTGTCTCCTGAGATTCTGATGTGGATGATAAGGGCAAAACTATTTTGATGTTAAGAAAGTACATCTTGCGAAGTATTCTTTCATTTCGCGAAATGCAAATGAGAATAAGGTAATCAGTTCTTAAAATAACGCTTAGGAAGGAATTATAAATATATATGAAAAAGGTTAATTTGTTATCGGCAGCTCTTTTTGGGCTCAGTATTATGACGGGCTGTGGAAAAAAAGGACCTACTGTTTCTATTGTTTCCGAAGGAGAAGAGGGAACTGCTGCTTTTGCAATCGATGAAATCAAAAAATCTTTTGAGAGAAACAACATCAGATTTACGGATGGAAAAGCGGATTATACCATCACGTTAAAGGAAGATAGCGCTCAGTATGAAGAACAAGCGTATGGAATCACTGTGAGCGGAAAGGATATCACGATCACAGGTGGTGACCGTGTCGGATTGATGTACGGAGGCTTAGAGCTTGCTGAGATGATTCCTTCCTTAAAAGAAAGTGTCAATCCTGAGACTGCAAAAGAGCTTTACAACATTGTTCTTGATCAGGAGACTCTCGGTTATCTTTCCGGTTTCTACGCTTATCACATCGAAGCTGCTCTCATGCTCAGAAGATACAATGACTCTCAAGAGGAATCCTTCAGACAGGATGCTTTAACTGCGTGCAATCAATCCATCGAATATTTCACCAAGTTTGCAGATAGCTATGATGCGAGATTTCAAGTAGAACGTCTTGCTCGTCACGGTGTCATCGATGTCAAACAGATGGTTGAGACATTGAAAAAAGAAATCTCCACAATCGAAAAGTGGAAGCCTAGAAACTACTAATCCGATATCTTAAGAGAAAATCAAATTGCCGGTAGGATGACTCCTGCCGGCTTTTCTATCGATAAATTTTTTCGTTAGAATTGATATACTTTAAATATGAAAGAAAAAATCAACAAGCAGCTATGGATCAATTTTGTCCTTTATCTGATTATTCTCGAGTGGTTATTATTGGTCCACTGCGGTTTTTTAGCAAACAGTGTCGTGAAAAGATATGCGTTAGGAAGAGTTTTTGAATGGATTCCCTTCCAAGCGTCTTTGGATCCTTTTCTCAAGAAATCATTATGGGGTAGTTTTGTCGAAGTTGTCTCGATTATTTCAGGACCTTTCTATGCAGTGCCAATCACGTTGGTTGTTCTTCATCTATTACGGGAGGAAAAGAAGAAAAAGAGATTATGGATTACAATCTCATCGATGTTTCTCCTTTTTCTTATGACGGAGTTGATTCAGTGGTTTACGTATTTAGGAGCGTTTCAAATCTCAGATGTGATTTTATATTCAATCGGGATTGTTATCACTTGTCTCATCTATGAAAAAATGAAAGACAAACTGAGCGATGAGAGAATGACAAAAACACTGAGAATCACAGGGATTATTATGGCTTCTTGTATGGTGATCGTAGTTGTGACCACTGTTGTTTTCGGCTTCCGGATTCAGTATTATCTCGACTTATATAGAGAGACAGGAGAGATTGTGAAAAACAAGATCTTCTGATTATTTCTGAGGGTTCAGTTTCTGATTTTCTACGCTGATGACACTGGAGAAGGAGAGTGCCTCATTGAGTCTATGAGAGATGCATAAGACAGTTTTCTTGTCTTTTAAATTCTGAATTGCTAAGAGAAGTTTTTTCTCGCTGTCAGTATCGAGATTTGCGCTGATTTCATCTAAAAGAAGAATTTCAGGATCTTTGACAATTGCGCGTGCGAAAGAGAGGAGTTGAAGCTGTCCTCTTGAGAAGAGATTCTCTTCAAATTTCTGGTCGTATCCACCTTTGATTTCGTTTTTCACATAGTCATCGAGGAAGACTTGCTTCATCGCTTTTTCCACCTGCTCTTGTGTGATTGAGGGATCTTTTAAGGTGATTTGATCTTTGATTGTTCCTGGGACTTTTTGAAAGCCTTGGCTCACGTATCCAAAGAGTTCACTCTTTAACGAGGAGGGAATCTTTTTCGCTTCTATTCCACAGATTTTGATGCTTCCAGAGCTCGGTTCTACAAGTCCAGTTAAGAGTCGAAACAGCGTTGTTTTCCCTGCACCTGTTCTTCCCTGGAAAGCGACTTGAGAGCCTTTCTGGATGATTAGAGAGGTGTCGTTGAAGATGAGCTCTATAGAATCATCGTAGTGATAAGAAAGGTTCTTGATTTCAATCAGAGGAACATTTTCTTTGAGATCTTTCTTTTCTATGTTTTCTTTTTGAACTTCTTCCTCTTCGTTTAAGAATTGGTTGACTCTTTTCATGCCGGATATTCCTTCTTGCATGCTTTCCATCTCCATACCGATCGTTTCTATTGGAGAGAAGAGGTTGCTCACAAGGTTGATAGAGGCGGCAAAAGTTCCGACGGTGATTCCTAAGAATGCGATTTCTGAAGTTTGTAATCCATAGGATACTAGGATAGTGATCACACCGATGGTGAATGCTTTGAGCATCTGGATACAAGGAGAATAGACAGAATCAAAGAACGCTGTTTTCATCCTGAGGTGATAGCTTTCTTCTAAGAGAGAATCGAAGTTATTCTCTTCATAGGTTTCTTTTTTGTGAGATAAGATGACATCGATGTTGTTTAAGGATTCACTCACTCTGTTGTTTAGCTTGTTGAGCGCTTGTTGATTCTTGGCGTGGTTCTTTTGCATTTTCTTTTGGAATATTCTTGTGATGAGGTAAATCAATGGAATCAAAGCTAAGAGGAATAATCCTAAACTCCAAGAGAAGATAAAGATGGAAATTAAAATACCGAGCACTTTGAAGATAGAGACAAATAAAGAGATCAATCCGCTGGCAAAGAGAGTCTCAATGGCGTTGACATCATCCATCACTTTGGAAGTGAGTTCTCCTTTGCCGTGGTTGACATGATAGGAATATTTCATCCTGCTTGCTTTTCTCATCATCTGGATGCGGAGCGAATGAATCATCTTCTGTCCAAAGGAATCAAGAAGAATGTTTTGAATGCCAGAGAAAAGAGCGATAAAGAGATAACTTGCAAACATCCATAAGGCATCAAGAATAATCTTGTCAGTAGAGATAGAACCGCTTGTGACAGAGAGGTCTTGATCGATGATGTAGCGTAAAACAAAGGAGGGAAGAAGATCACAAAGCGCAACAAGGACAATCAAAAGACATAAGGAGAAAAGAAGAAAGAGATGACGTTTCACAAAGGAAGCGAGAAAGTGAGAAATCGGTTGTTTCATCGTTCTTCTCCTTTCTGAAGCAATGTCTGATAAAAAGGAGAATTGTTTTTCACTTCTTCGTGTTTTCCTACACTCAGTTTTCCATCCTCTTCAAACACGATGACAAGATTACACTTGTCAAACTGTTTTAAGCGGTGGGAGGTCATGAGGATGATTCGGTTCTCTTTTTCTTTTGCAATCTCATCAAAGAGTCTTGCCTCTGTCTTCTCATCCACAGCAGAGAAGGGATCATCTAACAGGATGAGGTCTTTTTTGTCATAGAGAGTGCGAGCGAGTGCGATTCTCTGCGCTTGACCACCCGAGAGTTTGACTCCCTCCTGTCCGACTATGGTATCTTCTTTCTCTTTCATCTCTTGTAAGTCCTCATCAAACTGCACTCTCGTTAAGATCTCTTTGACATCTTTCTCTTTAGAGAATGCGATATTCTCTCGAATGGTTCTTGTGAATAACTTAGGCTGGTGTCCGAGATAGGAAATAGTTCCTGCAAGTTCTTCTTCCGTGTAGGAAGAAAGATCTTTTCCAAAGAGAATAATCTTTCCTTCATACGGGAAACGATTTAAAAGTGCTTTTAACAGGGCGCTTTTTCCACAGGAAATCTTTCCTGTGATACCGACAATCATTCCTTTTTCTATTGAAAGAGAAATCGGTTCAATTAATGTTCTCTCTTCAGTCTTGAGAGAAAAGTTTTCCAAGAGAAGACAATCTCCTTTGACTGAGATTGCCTTTGAAAAAGGAGCAGTGTCTTGAATCTTCGGTTCGATTCTCTTCCAAGAGGACAATCCTTTCTGAATAGAAGAGAAGAGATTTGCTGTGTGACTTGCTTTGGACGCTAAGAGAATAAAGGTGGAGAGATAAGTTGAGAAAGCGCCGAGAGTCCAAGTCTCTTGGATGTTTACAAGAGGAATAGAAAGAGGTGCTTCTTCAATCGCAAGCGGTATTGATAAAAGAAGAATCGGAACGATAGAGGTTAATGCGATCAGATTACAGAGCGGAACTAAGGTATCAGTGAGAGCTAATGTCTTAAAGTTTGCTTTTTCGTACTGAGATAAGGTCTCATCATAATCGTTGAGGAAGTCTTCCTCTCTGTTGTTAAGCCGATAGGTGACACTGTTCTCAAAAAGGTCATAAGTTTTTTCCGTTAGTATTGCGTGAAGTTCTTTGCTTCTTTTGCTGCTTCGA
Organism: Bacilli bacterium; assembly: GCA_022774485.1. Classification (GTDB taxonomy): domain Bacteria; phylum Bacillota_I; class Bacilli_A; order RFN20; family CAG-288; genus Enterosoma. The sequence goes on along the minus strand of JALFLX010000001.1, from coordinate 2,223 downwards.
TAAATCTGCTTTCGTAAGAGGAACGCCAAAAGGATAGAAAGCGCGATCGGAAGAAGCGATATCGATGTGATTTTCACAGAGAACATCATCAGATAGACAATATAGAAAAGAAAGACAAAGACAGTATCAAAGATTTCCGTAGTCAGTTTTCTCATACCCTCTACCGCTTGTGAGACATCATAAAAAATGAGGGATAGATTTCCACCGATTTCTTCTTTTTCTAAGTCTTTTAATGATTTATGAAGAATATTGTCATAGAGCGTATGACGGATTCTCTTCACCGTTCTATTTGCAAATTCCCTGACCGTGTATCTTTTCACGATTCGAAACACTTGGACAAAGAGAATGGAACCTAAGAAGATGAGAATCAAGGAAACAACATCTAAAAAAGGCAGTTGATCCTTTATGGAATCAATCATTTTTCCTTGGAAAAACGGTGCGAAAAGAAGACCGAAATTATACAGAATACCGCTGAGCGTGATGAAAACTAACAGCGGGATTTCTTTTGAAAAGTATGTGGATATTCTTTTTGGATTCTTTGTCTTTTTCATGCGATTCAATTATCTCATAACTTAGAAAGAATAGCGAAAATAGTTCTTTGACATTACAAAGATTTACAAAGAAGAAACCTCTTCTTTTGATTGATTAGCAGTATTGTCGGTTACAAAGCGTATAGACCAAATCCGTTACCGTCATTTTCTGAAATCGAAATAGATGCGGAAATGGTAAATTTGTTTTCAAAAGCGCACAATTATCTCGGAAAGTTGGAGATGACTTCCGAGCTTATCCCTGATATGAAATTGTTTTTCTTGATAAAAGTGAAAGATAGCCTTTTTCTATAAAAAAGAACAGCAGTCTGTGGATGATACACTTCTTGCTGTTCTAATAATATGATTGAGTTAGATTAAGAATCAATTCTTCTCAGTTGTTTCACCAGGGATCTCTTCTTTGAAGGTGTTTTTTCTCTTCGCTCTGGCTTTGGAGACAAGTTTTCTTGTCTCGGTGACAGGAATATCGTTGATCTCTTTATCGCTTTGAGGGGTGTTTCGACTGAATCCGTAGCCGAGGATCTCTTTGGTTTGCATAATCATGACAAAGGCATCAGGATCAAAGGTGTTGATGGATTCTCTAATGATGTTGTAGTCGAGTCTATCAAAGCAGACTTCTAAGACAACAGAGTCTTTTAAGGTGTAACCACCTCTCGCGGTGACGAGAGTCGATCCTCTTCCTAATTCTCTGGTGATGAAGTTGTTGATTTCACTCCATTTTTCAGAGACAATCATCGCTAAGTAATATTGGTTATTTCCTAAGAAGACACGGTCGATCATGATGGAGCAGAGCATCGCAGCGATCAAGCCGACGAGGGTCGCTAGGAGGTTGTTTCCGTTGACGAAGAAACCGATGGTGATTAAGGAAGCATCTACGATGAAGGAGGATGTTCCGACTTTGATGTGGAGATATTTGTTGGCGAGAAGGTTGATGACATCGGTTCCTCCTGAGGATCCTCCGCCGGAGAGTGTCATACCGATACCAGAGCCGATGATCAATCCACCGAGCAACGCGGCGACGAAGTAAGCGAGTAACAACATGGCAGATTCATTCCCTGCAAAGGGGATGACACCATTTGATAATTGGATATCTTTTCCTAATTGTGCGATGTCTAGGATATGACATCCATTGATGACAGTGACATCGATTAGGAAAGTAAAGAACATGGTAAAGAGAGGGTAGAATATGGTGTAGAGCAGAGTGTGGAAGGCGTATTTCACACCGAGTAGCAACAAACCGAGGAAGAAGAATGTCCAGGTGATGATCATGACATAGATGTTTAAGGGGATGACGTTGAAACCTGGGATACGGTAGACAAGTAAGGCGATTGAAGAGACACCACCGGCGATGATGTTCATTCTGAGGAGGAAGAAGCCGTCACCGAAGGCGACAAGCATTGCTCCTAAGATGATGAAAGCGAAATTCTTGATGATTTTGATCGGCGGTTCTTGGGTCAACTCGTGATGCAGAATCTCTTTCTGCTTATGAAACCATTTTTTGATTTTTTCCATAGGCATTTATTTCTTGGGATGATTTCTCTGGAAGTCCCATTTGAGATAGGCGTCGATGAAGCCTTTGATATTTCCATCCATGACAGATTGAACCCCAGCTTCAGAATATTCGCTCCTGTGGTCTTTGACAAGGGTGTAGGGGCAGAAGACATAGGATCTGATC
>JALFLX010000144.1 GCA_022774485.1 Bacilli bacterium | reverse complement strand
GCATCATCGGCGCACGCGCTCAGGGCTTAGGTTACATCCTTGGCGCTGACAGCAATGCTCAAGCCGAATTCACCGCAGCTGACTTCTCCTCTGCCACCATGGCGATTGTCGCTTTCATCGCTTATCTTGTCTCCTCTATCGCGGCTGTTGTCACTCCTTTCTTCGGCTTTGAGAAGAAAGAAAAAGTCGCTGAATAAATTTCCTCCCTTTGTCTTCGCCGGGTCTTCCGGCGAAGACTTTTATCAAAAAAGGAGCATACCATGATCCATATCAAGAAATTTACCATCGAAGGGTTATCCTCACATATCGTAAGTGACTCTATCACGCCGCTTTTAGAATTCTTCTGTGAGAGTGATACAAACAGTACCTTAACAAAGATTCATATCAGTGTTTCAAATGGCTTTGAAGTTGATTTAGAACCCTGTGTTTTCTATCGCCTCAAAGGAGTTTTGTTTGAACCGTATCAAAAATATGAAGTCACCTTGAAAGTTTTAGATGATCAAGGAAATGAGGATGAGAAAACTCTGATCTATGAATTTGGAAAAGGAAACGACCCTTGGATTGGAAAGTGGATTACTGATTCAGAATATCAGTTTACTGAGAAAAGAATCGATCCTAAAGTCATGCTCTTTCGAAAAAAGCTTTCTTTTACAAAACCTGTCAAAGAAGCAAAGCTCTATGTGACTGCTCTTGGCGTTTACCGCTTAGAAGTTGACAAAAAGCGTGTCAACGAAGCGTTTTTAAAACCTGGTTTTACCTCATATGCTCACAACTTGATGTATCAGGTCTATCCCCTTAATCTCCATGGTCAAAATCACGATTTAGACATCTATGTCGCTGGTGGTTGGGCAGTTGGATCCTTTATCTATTCTAGAGTTAATCGTCATTATGCAAAAAGACAAGCTCTCTTAGCCGAACTTCGTGTTCAATACGAAGATGGAAGTTCTGAAGTCATCCCGAGCGATGAGTCTTGGCTTGTTACTACCGAAAACAAATACAAACTCGCTTCGCTTTATGATGGTGAGACTTTAGATGCCAATGTTAATGAGTTACAGTTCCATCAATCTCATTTTGAAACGGTAAAAATAAAACCGAAAATTGTCGCTGATTACTCCTCTGACATCAAGGTCAAAATGGAGATGAGACCGATTTCTATGAAGAGCATGAACGGAAAGACTCTTTATGATTTTGGCCAAAACCTCACTGGTATTATCTCGCTTCATATCAAAGAGGCAAAACAAGGCGATACAATCATTGTTAAACACGCGGAAGTGTTACAAAAAGATGGGGATTTAGATCTCTCCTTGCTCCGCTCTGCCAAGGCGACTCTCACTTATGTCTGCAAGGAGGGAGAGCAGGATTACACGCCGGAATTTACCTATATGGGATTTCGATATATCACCATCGAAGGAATTGATCCTTCGAAAGTGGAAGTAAAAGCGCTCCATCTCACCAGTGAGATGGATGAAGTCTCTTCCTTCCACTGCTCCGATAAGATGCTCAATCAACTTCAATCAAACATCGTCTGGTCTGGAAGAAATAATTTTGAAGATATTCCGACTGACTGTCCGCAAAGAGATGAGAGAATGGGATGGACTGGTGATATTTCAATCTTTGCTCCGACTGCACTCTTCAACTTTGACTGCGACCGCTTCTTGAAAAAGTGGTTAGTTGATGTGAAAAGCGAACAGCGGAAAGGCGGATCAATTCCTGTCACTGTTCCGATCCATGGATATGGTTTACCTTATACGATGCCTCCTCTTGCAGTAGACTTTTGGGGAGATTGTATCCTCACTGTCCCTTATGCGATCTATCAGAACACAGGGGAAAAAGAGGTGCTAGAGACATATTATGATTCGATGAAACGATATGTCGAAGCCGAACACTTCTGGGCTAAGATTTGGGGCGTTGGAAAATATCGCTACATTTGGCACACCCCGAGTATGCTACATTTCGGAGACTGGGTCTCTCCAGAAGTTGATAAGATGTCTGAGTGGCAAAAGAGAAGCAAATACACCGCGACAGCTTCCTTAAAACGCTGTGCCTCGTTGCTTAGTGAGGTCGCTTCTATCTTAGGAAAGAAAGAAGATGAGAAGAAATACGCAGAACTTGCCTCAAAGGTAAAAGATGCCTACATCTCTGTCTTCACAGAAAATGGAAAACTCAAGAAGAAAGAGTTCCAAACTGGTTATGTTCTTCCCTTAGCGTTCGATATGTTTGAAGGAACAGATAAAGAGAACGCCTTAAAGAATCTTGTGAAGCTGATTGAAGATAATCACTACTGCATCGGAACTGGATTCCCTGGGACTCCTTTTATCCTCTTTGTCTTAGCTGATAACGGCTATGAAGATGTCGCTTTCAAGATGTTGATGAATACAGAAGCACCTTCTTGGCTATACAATGTCAAAGTCGGAGGAACTACCATCTGGGAGAAGTTTGACGGCATGTTAGAAGATGGAACTTGTCGCCCCTCGAAAGATGGGACCGGAAATATGGTCTCCTTTGATCACTACGCATCTGGCTCTGTCGGTGAGTTCCTCTACACCAGAATCGGTGGATTAAGAATCTTAGAGCCTGGATACAAAAAATTCGAAGTAAAACCGATCTTAGGACCACTTACTTCTTTAGAAGAATCTACTTTGACACCCTATGGAAAAATCGAGATCAAATGGAAGAAAGAAAATGATGACTTCACGCTCGAAATTCTTGTTCCGATGCTCACTTCTTGTAAGGCAGTCTTACCAGATGGAAGTCAAAAGGAGCTTTCTTCTGGTCGACATATCTTAACTTGTAAATTATAAGAGAAAGGCCTTCTTAGAAGGCCTTTTGTAATAATTTCATTCATGGTAGAATAAGTCTGCATGGGAATTGTGTTTGTATTGTTTCTTCTATCGTTTTCACTATTGACAATTTCTTTCTTTTTGAAGAAAGGTTCTTTTGTTATTTTGATTTTTGCAACCTTATTCTTCTTTTCCTCTATTCTCGCCTCATTCTTCTATCGTGTCTCTCTGTTTTTCTCTCTTCTTCTTTGCCTCCTCTTTGCTGTTGTCTTCCTTTTGTATTTCAGAAATAAGGAGAAGAGAAATGAACTTTAACCGTCTTGTCTTTCTTCTTTATCTCCCTGTTGTGGTCTTGCTCTACTGGATCTTGCCTCATAAAGTGAGATGGGTGTTTCTTTTGGCTGCATCTTATTTCTTCTACGCGTATGAGAATTTTTATCTTCTCTCCTTAATTTTAATTACCACTGTCTTATCTTTTACCGTTGGTCTATTGATGGAAAAGACTGAGAAAAAAGGAATGAGAAAACTTTATTTTATTATTTCTCTTGTCATCATCCTAGGGATTCTCTTTGTGTTTAAATACTTAAATTTCACCTTAGAGAGTGCTATCGGATTGATCAATCTGTTTTCAAAAGACAAGCTTTCCTTCACACCATTTGCTTTGATCCTTCCTGTCGGCATTTCCTTCTATACGTTCCAGACGCTCGGTTATGTGATTGACGTATACAAAGGGAAATGCAAAGCGGAACATCACTTCGGTTATTATGCGCTCTTTGTCTCTTTCTTCCCGCAGTTAGTCGCTGGCCCTATTGAAAAAGTCGATGTTTTGCTTCCTCAGTTGAAAGAGAATCACAAGCTTTGCTTCGATGACTTTTCAGAGGCACTTCCGTTTCTCATTTCCGGATTTGTGAAAAAGATTGTCATCGCTGATTTCTTAGCGATTTATGTCGATGCTGTGTATTCCAATGTTTTGACAGCAACAGGTTTTTCTCTTTTGTTAGCTACCGTTCTTTTCGCCTTTCAAATCTACGGAGATTTCTCCGGATATTGTGATATTGCAATGGGTTGTGCAAGGCTGTTAGGCATTAAGCTCACTCAGAACTTCGAGCGTCCTTATCTCTCCCATAGCGTCAGAGAATTCTTTAGAAGATGGCATGTGACCTTAAACAACTGGTTCACGGAATATATCTATATTCCCTTAGGAGGATCAAGACACGGAAAAGCGAGACAGATTCTCAATGTCTTGATTGTCTTTTTGCTCTCAGGACTTTGGCACGGCGCTTCTTTCCACTATGTGATCTGGGGACTACTAAACGGTATTTATATCTGTATTGAGATATTAACTGCTTCAGCGCTGAAACGATTTGTCGATAAGACTCCGTTACGAAAGAAAATCTATGATGTACTTTCGATCGGGTTTACCTTTGTCTTTATCTTATCGACATGGGTGTTCTTCAGAAGCAAAAATGTCATGGAAGCATTCCATGTATATCAGAGAATTTTCACTTCCTTCTTAAGCGGCAGTCCCTTAGGGCTTCTGAGCCCTGAATTTGTGCTCCGAATCGCTTTATCCTTCCTGTTGTTATTATTGATTCCTTATCTGTTTTCTCATAAGCTCATTTTGAATAGAGATGGGCTTTCAAAGGAGTCTTTTGCAGTGCTTTCTTTTTATGCAGTGATCATCCTTGCAATCGGTTTTGCCTGGACTTATCAGTTACAGACAAGCGGAGAAAGCGGCTTTATTTATTTCCAGTTCTGATATGAAACATAAAAAGTTACTGACATGCTTAACAATCGTCACTCTTTCCCTTTCTCTTCTTGCAACTCCTTGTTTTGTTTTGACAAGCGCTTTTGCATTTGCGCCCGTATTTCGCGACACTTTTGTCGGAGAGCTGAAAGAGAAAGTGGAGTTACTGAAAAACGCAGAGAAGAAAAAGATTGTTGTGATCGGAGGAAGCTCTGTTCCTTTTGGAATTCAAAGCAATTATATTAAAAAATATTTGCCGAGTTACGATGTTGTTAACTTCGGCCTTTATGCAGCATTAGGAAGCGATGTGATGCTTGATCTAGCAAGAGAATACATCGATAAAGATGACATCATCATCTTCTCTCCAGAGATGAATCCTCAAACGTTATCTTTCTATTACAACGGAAGGACCCTTTGGCAAGCTTTAGATGGTAACTTCTCTTGCTTTCATAGTCTATCCAAAGAAACAAAAGAGAGAATGCTCGGTGACTTATATACCTTTGCGCAAGAGAAAGCTCATTACACCCTCTTTGAAGAGCTTAAGCTAGAAGGTGTCTATCAAAGATCCTCCTTTAATGAATACGGAGATATGAAACCAGAGCTGCTTCCTTATAATCTCATGCAAGATCTATATGATCCTACTATGACGATTGATTTAGAGAACACTTATCCAAGCGCTGATTTTCTTTCATATCTCAACGATTATGCGATGGAAGCAAAGAAGAAAGGTGCTTCTTTCTATTATCGCTTTGCCCCGATGAATGAAAAGAGCATCATCTCAGAAATCACCATGGATTCTTATTATGAAAAACTGAATGAAGACCTTTCTTTCCCTATCTTAGGAAATCCAAATGATGCTGTGATGGAAGCAGAGTGGTTCTATGATAGCAATTTCCATCTCAATGGAGCAGGATCTATCTTGAATACCAAGAACCTCATCAAAGATATCAAAATCGTGATAAATGACCATACCATCACCGATATCTATGTCCCAGAAAAACCACAGATTCAAGGAGAGGATGAAACCCTTGGAGACTGTTCTGATGAGGATTGTTTCCTCTATCAAGAAGACGGTGAAGGATATCAGATTATCGGAGTGAAAGAGAAAAAAGAATCACTTATCATCCCGACCCATCACGATGGAAAGAGAGTGAAATCATTCTCTGCTGAGACATTCCAAAATCAGAGCGGAATTCTTGAGATTCTCATCCAATCGAATATTGAATCTTTGTATGACTATTCTTTTAAAGACAACACCGAATTAACAAAGATCAAAATCAAGAATAAGAAGCCCTACAGGATTAAAATCGGCTCTCACTTATTAGATGATAGCAAAGCAAAAATCTATGTTCCTAAGGACGTTTTAAGCCTTTATAAGAGCGATTATAACTTCTCTCAGTATGCGGATAGAATCTTTGCTGATCCAACCTTAGATTAAAAAAGAGAACCCGAGCGGGTTCTCTTGCATTATTTTTTACGATTGAGACCGACACCGACAACTTTCGGACCAGCGTTTGCTGCGATTGCAGCACCGATCTGGAAGTAATCTTCAGGTTCATAGCCAAGCCTTTCGACCATGACTTTGTGAAGATATTCTAAGGCTTCTTTATCAGAACCATAGATCAGTTGATAGGGTGAATTAGGCTCCATTTCCTGAATCGCGATATCTGCTAGCTTCTCCATCATCTTCTTTTCCCCTCTGCATTTGACAGCAGTGGTGATCTCATTGTTCAAGATGCGCATGATCGGTTTGATGTCTAACATCTTACCGATTAAAGCGGCAGCAGTTGGGATTCTTCCGCTCTTTGCGGCGTATTTTAAATCAAAGATACCGAAGAAAACCTCTCTCTGATCCAAAGATTCTTTTAAATAAGCTAAGATTTCATCGATGGATGCACCGGATTGATTCATCTTGGCAGCCTTGACTACTGGAGTTCCATAGAAACAGTTATAACCGATACCATCAAAGACATGGATAAAGACCTTATCTTTGTATTCCGGATTCTCTTCATAGAACATATCAATCGCTTGTATGGCGTTTTGGTTGGTCATGGAACCCTTAGAGTTGATCGAGACAAAAACGATATGCTCATATCCTTTTTTTGCTCTCTCAAGATAAATCTGAACAAATTGATACGGAGTGATCTGAGAGGTTTTTGGAATCTCATCATGTTCACTCATCAGCTTGTAGAACTGTTCATTATCAAAGTCGACTCTGCTGATATACGATTTTCCACCCAACATGATCGGGAAGGGGAGGATATCGATGGAAAGTTCTTTTTCTTCTGCTTCAGAAATATCGCATGCAGAATCAGTCATAATCAAAATTTTACTCATCTTGTTTCTCCTTTCGGCGTAAAACGGGCTCATGATATCCAAAAGAAAGAGAACTATCAATGCAGTTTTGTCTCTTGAAACGAAGAAACCGCTTCAATCCTCAATACTTTTTGAAACTTTGTTGAAGAACACTCCTACATGATATGAATATCCTTTGTATGAGGTCAAGTATATTTAGCGACAAAACCTGAGAAAATAGTAAGTTTTCACTAAAATGAAGATTCAGTTTCCTGCTTCCCTATGAAAGCAACTTTATTAGAACCTGGAATTTCATGCGCTTTTTGAAGCGCAAATTTTGCTAATAGCACAACGATAATCTCATTGATAACAGCAGAAGAAGCAAGCGTCCCTTGAATGATAGAGGTAAGACATGGATCAATCACAGTTAAGACATTAATGCTGATCTCAGTGAATAGCAAAGAGACACCAGAGTGAGGTAAGAGCGTTAATCCGAAATATCTCTTTATGAAATCCTTACTCTTGATGACCTTTGCTCCCACATAAGAGAAAGAAATTTTTCCAAGACTTCGAAAGACAATATAGGTGAAAGCGAAGAGACCAGAACTTTAGATATACCGATAATCTAATGGCATACCAGATTTACGATGACAGCTAAGAAAGCAAACGATAAAATCGGAGTGAGATGAATCTTTGTTAATTACTTTCCAAAAAGAAAAGCGGTGCAGTAAATCTTAATAAGTGAGATAATGAATTAAAGATATTCGATACTTTAAAACAATTTGAATCAATCATAGATGACAAAGGTAACAAAGACTCCATTTACTGATCAGTGATGAAGCAGAAGCTTATAAAGATTGAGATATTATTCTTTCCAGATAAAGTTTTCTTTTCCAGCAGCAAGCTCAAAATGATATTTTAAGAGAGAGCGTAATTTCCCTTTCTAGGTCATAAAAGGAAAAGCTGCCGGGGTTTGCCTGTGTCCCACGTTGATGGGATTATGGCACTCCGGCAGCTTTTTCCGTTATTTCGGTGTCCTTTTATTCGTATTTGTCTTTCTTTACA
>JALFLX010000131.1 GCA_022774485.1 Bacilli bacterium | reverse complement strand
ACAAAGAACCATGCTACGAAGGATTCAGCCACCAAAGTCGGTAACCTCAATTTGAGTGATTGTGTCATCAATGGTGTTGTTTCTACTGGAAACGAACTTCCTAGCGCACAGGTCACTGATAAAACTGTCGCTGAGATTTACAAGTTCTCTGCCCTTAAAGATTATTCTACAAAGCTTTTCTCCGCAAGTGTCTATCTCACAAAGACAAGCGGTAACAATCCGCAAGTTTATTTCTATGACTCTCTTGAAGCGAAAGAAGCTAACGGCTCTAGCATTTCTATCTATCTTTCCAGCATCAATTCTGTCGCTTTCTTAGAGCCTTATTATGATAAACAGGTCACGATCACTTTCGCCCTTGTCAACTGGAATAATAAGACTTTTTGGAAAGTTTGCCCGTTCTCTGTCAGCGATGGAACAAATAGTGCCTTCAACGAATTCCACTCCATTCAGTAATCAGTAAATATCAAACCAAAAGAAAGAGGAAGCGGATCCGCTTCCTCTTTTTCTAAGGGTGAAAATCATCAAAGATGACTAATCTAATGTAATTTCAGTGTAATCGTCTAAGTTGATGGCTGGGAAAGTGACCGCATCGTTTGTCAAGAACGAGAATTTACTACCGGAGGAGAGGTCCATCGTAAGAGAGAGTGTCAAATCATTCATTCCTAAGGTCGGAAGTCCCTCGATTTGAGTAGGATCGAGTCTGACTTGGATGTTTCCGCTGACTTTATATTCGTAGCCGAAGCTAGCAAGACCATCCTCAGTGAAAATCAAGCTGTATTCAAAGGAAGAATCTGCGCTCAGCTGAAGTTTGACTAAGGGATCCAATTCTGTCTCTTCATCCGGATTTAAGTAAGAAGAGAGCGCATTTCCTTTAAGCTCACCGCTGTAAGAAAATACACCTTTGTTGTGATCTTTGAACTGACCATCTTTTGGGAGTCCATTTACAATTTCTCCTAAACCTTCTTGGATACTTGTAAGAGCATCTGTACCAATTGGAGTGAAAGAATCATCGAAGGGAAGAGCAATCTTTCCTTTGCCACTTGACGGAAGAAGTGAGCCGATATCAACTCCGAGGTCGATGTTTGCAAACTGAGAGATTAAGCTGTAGGTTTGCTTGTTAGAGAGGTCAAAATAGAGATTTTTCTTCTCGATTCCAAGAGCAGCTTCATAAAGTCCTTTGTATTCAGAATTCATGGAGACACCAGGCATCAAAGAAGAGGTGATATTGATGGAACCGTTGATCTCAGAACCGACGCTGAGAAGGAATTTGATATCGTTAGGATCTGTGGCGTTGAGTCCTTTAAACGCGGCTTTGAAATCACCTTTCTTCTGAGTGAGGTCGACATTTAAGTCAAGGATGCTTGTGTCAGCATTTTTCATATAGCCGGTGAGTTCTGTTTTTGAGTGAGAGTCATTCACTTCAAAACCGATTGCATCTAACGGCTTATTGTCTTCTTCTATCGTGTTTTCGATGCTGTTTGCGAGTTTTTGTCTTCCTTCTTCAGCGCTGATGTTCTTGCCAGAATTCGGGAGTTTGGTGTTAGCAGAAGAGCAGCTTGCTAAAAGAGTGAACGGGAGAAGGGAAACAAGAGATAATAATGTTTTTTTCATGAGTAGGTCCTCCTTACAAGTATGATAAAAGCAAGGAAAAAAGAATTCAATCAAAATAAAGTGTTTTTTTGATAAAGAGATTGTTTCTTTAATAAAATCGTTTTTATCCGCTAAAATAGCGCTGAATGACGTGAATTAAAGCATATCGAAAAGGGTCATCTGGTCATCATCGGGAAGCCCATCTAAGGCGTTGACACTTCTCAGTTTTTCAATCATTGTCTGACCGACATGAGCGCGTTCCATGAGGTCGTTAACGGAAGTGAAGGGATGATCGTTTCTGGCTTTGATGATCTGGAGAGCAACCGATTCTCCTAAGCCATTGATGGAGGTTAAGGCAGGGATAACTTGATTCTTTTTCTCATCGATGGAAAACTGTGTCGCTTGGCTTGTCATGACGTTAAGAGGGGCGAAAGAATATCCTCTATCGTACATTTCGACTGTGGATTCTAAGGCGTTGATGGTGGCAAGTTCTGGATTGGAGACTGGTTCATGATTCTGAACTCTGGTGAGGATTTCATTTCTCTTTTTAAAGGAGGCTTCCATTCCTTTCATCATAGTTTTGATGTCATATCCGTCACAGCGGAGGGTGAAGTAAGTAGCGTAATACGCTAAAGGCTTGTGGACTTTAAACCATGCGCAGCGGATACAGTTTGTGACATAAGCGACAGCGTGTCCTTTCGGGAACATGTAGGCGATTTTCTTACAGGATTCAATGTACCACTCTGGGACATTGTGCTCTTCCATCACTTTGATGAACTTCTCTTTTTTCTGGTCGTTTCCAGGCTTTCCAAAGTTTCCTTTTCTGGTGAATTCCATGATGGCGAAAGCATCGGAGTTTTCCACTCCGTAAACGTTGTGAAGCACTGTCATGATGTCGTCACGGCAGGCGATGACATCTTTTAATTTAAAGCCTTTGTCGCGGATTAAGTCTTCTGCGTTTCCGGCGAAGACATTGGTTCCGTGGCTTAAACCAGAAATGCGAACTAAGTCTGCAAAGGAGCGTGGTTGTGTCTCTAACAAGACACGACGTCCGTTTTCTGTTCCGAACTCCGGAAGTCCTAATGCGCCTGTCTCTTGTTTTAAGATGTTCTGTTTTAAATGGAGCGCTTCGCTTGACCAGAAGAGAGAGTGAGCTTCTGGATCAGAGATAGAGATCTTCTCCTGCATATCCTTAAAGGAGAAACCGCAGAGATCGCACTGCATTCTGATCGCTTGCGGATCGACATGACCTAACATATCGAACTTCAAGACATTGTCGTGAATCTTGTGGAAATCGTAGTGGGTGGTCATCCAAGTGGAGTCAGGATCATCGGCCGGGAATTGAACGGGAGTGAAGTCATAAGCTTCCATGCCTTTGGGGATGACAATGACACCGCCAGGATGCTGACCGGTGGAACGTTTGACATCGATACAGCCAGAGGCGATGTAGTCAATCTGAGCGTTTCTCACTTTATCCGTGTCGATTCCTAACGATTCAAAATATCCTAAGGCGTAACCTCTCGCTTGTTTCTCTTGGGTCGTCTGGATGGTACCTGCTTTGTAACAGGTGTTTCCAGTCTCATTTAAAATCTGCTTCATGTGCTCGTGGGCAATCGCTTGGAAGTCGCTTGGGAAGTTTAAATCGATATCCGGGACTTTCTCCGCGTGGAAACCTAAGAAGGTTGCAAAAGGGATGTTCTGACCATCGCCGATAAGCTTATGTCCGCAGTGCGGACACACTTTCTCAGGGAGGTCAAAGCCGGATTCATATTCGGTTAATGGAGCCCACTCTAAATAGTGACACTCGGGGCAACGGTAATGAGGAGGAAGCGGGTTAACCTCCGTGATTCCAGTCATCGTGGCGACAAAGCTAGAGCCGACAGAGCCTCTTGAACCGATCAAGTAGCCCTCAGAGTTGCTCCAGCGGACAATTTCAGAAGAGAGCCAGTAAATGACAGAAAAGCCGTTTTCGATGATACCTTTCAGCTCTGTTTCTAAGCGCTCTTGAATCTCTTTCGGAAGCGGATCCCCGTACATTTCTTTGGCAGTCTGATACGCTAAATCGCTGAGTTTTTGATCAGCGCCAGGAATGCTTGGTGGGTAGAGACCAGACTTGGTCGGACGAATGCCATCTTCGATCATGTCGGCGACTTTGTTTGTGTTATCTATAACGATTTCTTCGATGAGAGATTTATCTTCTAAGAAACTGAAACACTCCACCATTTCATCTGTGGTTCTAAAGTGTTGATCAGGATTTGGAAGCGGGTTTCTATACCAAGCTTGTCTCACTTCCGGCTTGGCGGAATCACGCGGAGCTAAGTTTAACGGATGCCTTGCACCTTTTAGACCATTTGCCGAGATGAAGACATCGCGGAAGACTTTGTCCTGCGGGTTGAGGTAGTGACAATCCCCGGTGGCACAGACCATCTTTCCGACACTTCTTGCAGTGTAGATTAAATCCTTCAGGACATCTTTTACTTCTTGAAGAGAAGAGAGCTGACCGGTGTGGATCAAATAAATATAGTTCTCAGGAGGTTGAACTTCGATGAAGTCATAGAAAGAGATTTTCTTTTTTAGCTTCTCTTCCCCTTTGGTGATGGCTGTTTCAAAAACATCGCCGTTGAAGCAGGCAGAACCTAATAGGAGATTCTCTCTATACTGTTCCAGATAAGAGAGTGGGACAAGCGGATTTCCTTGGGCACCGATGTGTTTGGTGTTGCTCTCTGAGATGATGCGATAGAGGTCTTTTAATCCTTGGCTGTTTCTAGCGTAGGCAGTGACGTGGTAAGGGTGCATCGTTAAGAGCATCTGATCGGTGATCGTCAAAGCGCCGAGATCCTGATGCGTGAGATCTGGATTCTTCTCGAGAAGATTTGCTAACATCACTTCAAAGATTTTCCCTAAGTGCTCAGCATCGTAGTTGGCGCGGTGTGCACCTTCTTTATCGAAAGGAACCCCGAGCTTGGAAGCTAAGGCTTCTTCGCGGTGGCTTCTCATCTCCGGATAGAGATATCTCGAGAGTTGCATGGTGTCGATGACTGGGTTTTGAATCGGTGCTAAGCCGTTGTTTTTCAGCGCTTCGTTTAGGAAGTCATAGTCGAAGGCGGCGTTGTGAGCGACTAAGATATCATCTCCGAAGAACTCTAAAATCATGGCTAACGCCTTTTTGATCGGGTGTCCGTGATCGACCATGTCTTGGGTGATGTGAGAGACTTTGATTGAGAATTCAGAGAGTTTGGTGTCAGGGTTGATGAAGAAGTCAATCTCATCTAAGACCTGACCAGAGGGACTGACTTTCACAGCGCCAAACTCGATGAGCCTGTCATAGCGGCAGGAGAGACCAGTAGTCTCGGTATCGAAGATGATAAAGTTAGAAGTCGCGAGCTTTCTATCGCTTGGATTATAAATAAAATGAGCGTCTTCTCTTTTGTCGTTGACAACATAAAACTCTGTTCCGTAAAGGACTTTGATGTTGTTTTTCTCGCCGGCAGACTGCGCATCTGGGAATGCTTGGCAACCGCCATGGTCTGTTAAGGCAATGGCTTTATGCCCCCATTTGCTAGCAGTCTTGCAGTATTTATCGATGGTGGTGACACCATCGAAAGGAGACATGTTGGTGTGGAGATGGAGCTCAACTCTCTTTCGAGGATAAGTGTCCTCTCTGATCGGATCTGGTGTTGCTAAGGCGATTTTATCGATGCGGATTGCGAGTTCATCGTGATTATACTGATCGTGAATCGTTTGTCCGTAGACACGGATTTTGACACCTGGCTTATACTGGTTCATCTCTTCTAAGGGCATCTTGGCACTTTCAAAGAGAGTGGACTGAATTGAATCAGATCCGTCGTTATATTCGATGGTGCGGATGATTTTTCCTTTTTTGGTCTTTCGATCCTCACCGACTTTGAAGATCGTTCCCTCGACTAAGACCATGCGGTAATTCTCGATATCTTTCAAGCGGCAGGGTTGATAGTGAGTGTTGATCATCTTCTCTTCATAGTATTTTGAAGCGATTTTTTTAGCGTTATCCGCGTAGACTTGACTGTTCTCTTGGATGAAATCCTCATCGGAAATCTGAATCTTTTCTTGGGTCAAGACGCGGTAAGAGGAGTTGATGGAATCTAAGAAATCTTTGAGTTTTCTTGTCTCATCATCGATTGCACTGACTTCTGAGGCTAAAGAATATGAGAAAATGAGTGTCTTCTCATCTGGATAGCAGGCGTAATCATCTAACATCGTGCAGTTGAATTCCTCTTTGAATTCCTCGATGAATTCCTTGATGCACTCATCTTCTTTCTTGTAGACAAATTTGAGGCGGGTAGAGAATCCTCCATTGATCGTGAAGGTAGATAAAGTATCAAAAAAGGAAGTGTAATCCTTCACACTCAAGTATTTCTCAAGGAGAATGATACAGATGATTCTGTTGTTTTCTTTGTCATTGACAAGTTCTTTAAAAGAGGCGCCTTCAAAGGCATTGATGTTTTGATATCCGATCTTTTTGAGAAAACGTTGAATTAGATTGTCCATAGCTCACCTCGCCTTATCATTTTAATGTGTTTCAAAAGCCGATACAACTGAAACTGCACCCGCTTTCTATCTATGAAAGAAAAGAGGCAAGTTGCCTTGCCTCTTAGAATATCATGATCAGATCTTTGACAATCAACAAACCGGCTAAGAGGAAGAGAAGAATCATGCCGACAGTGTTTGCGATGCCTTTGAATTTGGTGGAGAGTTTCTTTCTGCTGATGGATTCAATCAGCGCTAACAGAGTCTGCCAACCATCTAATCCCGGGAATGGAAGAAGATTGAAACATCCTAAGTTAAGGGAGATATATCCCCAGAGCATCAGGATATAAGCGATAGATTTTGTCTGGAGTCCTTCGCTTGACATCTTGTAGACAGAGATGATGCCTCCGACATTCTTCCATCCAGAGGGAGTGAAGATTGAACCTAACGCCTTATAGAGATTGACAAAGAGAGTGCCAAACATTCTCGAGCCATCTCCGAATGTGTAATACATCTCATCAGTCGTCGGTGAGATTCCGAGGGGAGCCATCGCGTAGTAATAAAGACCATCTTCTGTATTGACTTGATAGGAAGGTAGAGTGACAGTCAACCATTCATCGGGAGAAGCGCTTGTCTTGAGGTGGATAATACGCTTGGTATCGATGGTGATGCGAGTATCTTTAAACTCTTCCGGGAGTGTGATACCACCCTGATTTGCGATGGTGATAAAGTCACAAAGAGCGTAGCTGATACAGTCTTGTTTTAAATCATCGTAGGTGTTTTGAACGTTAGGATCTTTGAATTCCTGGTAAGAGTTGATCTGTGTTTCTTCTTTGGTGCTCGGGAAGTAGAGAGTTTCTTCTGTTCCTTCTAATCCGACATATTCCTGATAGAGATAGAGAATCTGGTCGCCATCCTTCAGTCCGACTTTATGAGCTCCGCTTTCCATTTCGACATCATTGATGGTGAGAGTCTCTGCGACTTGAATCGCATTGGAGGAGACAACAGAATACGTTTTTGGAATCAGAGCAGAGATGAAGAAGAGAAGCCATGCCAGTAAGAAGTTCATCACGATACCAGCGAGCATAATCGCAATCTGCTTGGCGTGATTGACACCAGTTAACGTTCTCTCTTTCGGAATTCTCTTTCCGTCTTCAGTCTCGGTTCCATCTTCTCCAGCCATGGAGACATAACCGCCTAAGGGCAAGGCTTTGATTAAGAAGTAGGTCTCTCCTTCCACTTTTTCGTACAAGGGGACTTTCTTTCCATCATCTCTAGCTTGGAAGACAACCTTTCCATCTGCTATCACTTTTCTCTTGTGCTTCAGCTTCTTTTTGAAGAGGGTGGGACCGAAGCCGATTGAATATTCAAAACAAAAGACATTGCACGCTTTTGCGACAAGCAAATGGCCAGCTTCATGGATACATACTACGAATGACAGGCAGAGAAGGAAAATGATGATATTTATTATTGTCTGCATTAATTACCTCCAAGGTTTCTTTTCT
>JALFLX010000036.1 GCA_022774485.1 Bacilli bacterium | reverse complement strand
GTCTTCGGCGTCCCCTATGAAAAGAGAGTCTTCTTAGAGATGGGCAAGAGCGACATGCTCTACAAATACGCAAAGCACGTCTTCGGAATCGACTCCTTCGGTCTCTCCGCTCCGGCAAACGACATCATCAATCACCTCGGTTACACTCCTGAAGTCCTCGCCGAAAAAATCTGCGCTTTAGTCAAATAATTCTCAGCCAGGCAAAAAGCCTGGCTTTTTCTTTGAAAAAAAGACTTCCTTTGGCCCAATGAAGAGTAGAAACGCTACGTTTCAGAAAAGAGGTCTTATGAAAAACAAACAAAGAAAAAGCATCATCGCACTCTCCATCTTCTCCGCCGTTTTAGTCTCCGCCTGCTCCCTAAGCGCTGTTCCGAAAGAAAAGCCGGACAGCAGTATGGTCGATTTCTCTGGCATGGAAGGAATTAAGATTTTAAAAGCCACCACGAATTCCGATGGCACGATTGTCGTCAAATATTCACTCGAGCCAAACGAGATTGAAAGTGTCGACTTTGTCACCGGTTTACGTTGGCAAGAAGAGGCGAGCAACAACTATGAAACCTCCACCTGGCACGAGGGAAAGAACCCGGAAGAATACATGAGCTACACAATCGATCAGAGCAAAAAACAGGTCACGTTCCGCTGTCTCAATCCCTTTGGTCGCCAGATGGTCTTCTCGATGCAGTCTCCCTTTGACAGCTCCATTCGCGCAGAGCTCAAGATCGATTACACCCGCAAACGCTTGACCGCCCCCTCTTACACCACCACAGTAGATGCCTTTCAAGATCAAGAAGCCATTGTCTTCAACAAGATTCTCCCCACTTATTCGATCGGTTCCAAAGGTGATAGGCCTGATGCTAGTCTCTTCAGCCTCAGCTCCAAGTATTACGAAGTGGGATCTAACACCTACGACAGCCTCTTTGGGCAAGTCATCACTGAGGGCCTTTACACCCAAACATGGAAGTACAAAGGCGTGAGATACACTGATAAATCACTGTTGAGAACCGAGATGAAAAATACGGTTTTAGCATATCTCAACTCCTTGTTCTCACTCACAAATCCGGTCACGTTTAAAGTCGCAGAGTTCCGCGAGCTTTTCACCTATGAATACAGCGCGTATTACACCTATCAAGAAAACTTCCTCTCCTCTTCCTTATACAAAACATTCCTTACTCGCTATAAGAGCGCCTATGAAAACCATGCCGGCATGCAGGCGACGATAAAATACGGAAATGATGTCATCAGCTATAAAATATTCGACTTCAATGTCGACACTTCTTTCCTCACATCAATCGGATTCGATGATGCGTTAATTTCTTTCTAACAGTGAATAATCTTCGCTAAGCCACCTAAGCTCGTCTCTTTTAAGTCAGAGGGGAGCTCCGTTCCTGTCTCTTTCATCGCTTGGATGACATTGTCAAAAGAGACCTTGTTCTTGCGGTACGGGCTGATATCTTTCGAGAAGAGATAAGCGGAATAGCTGTGGATGCTGGCGATAGCATTTCTCTCGATGCAGGGAATCTGCACATAGCCGTTGACCGGATCACAGGTCAACCCTAAGAAGTGCTCCATCGCCACCTCCGCCGCATATTCAATCTGGGCTAGAGAAAGAGAGTGAAGGTAAGCTAAAGATGCGCTTGCGAAAGAAGAAGCGGAGCCGATCTCTGCCTGACAGCCTAAGAGAGCGCCGGAAACTCCGGCGTTTTCTTTGATAAAGTCACAAACCAAAGCACCGACCAAATAGGCTTTTGTCAACTTCTCTAATGAGAAGTGATGGTGTTTGTATTCATAATATAATACGGATGGGACAACACCAGCTGCACCGCAGGTCGGAGAGGTGACAACCATCTCCCCTCTCGCGTTTGCTTCGCTGGTCGCATAGGCGTAAGAGGTTAAAAGAAGAAGTCTTTTCTCAACCGGATCTTTGGCCGCTTTCGCTTTCTCGATCATCTTGCCACTCACCGCGTGAAGCTTTAAGTCTCCAGGGAGAATATCATCTTTTAAAAGCGAAGATTGAATGGTGTGAAAAGACTGAAGCAAAAGAGCTTTTCCGTATTCGAAAATATCATCATCCTCGAATTTCTCAATCACTTGATAGACATCATCGATTTTGTTCTCTAACATGAACGAAAGAAGCCCGTGAAATGTCGAAAACGGATAGACTTCTTTGAGTCTATCTTCCTCTCCAAGGACTTGGTAAGCGCCTCCGCCGATAGAAAGATAAGTCTTTTCCAATAAAATTTCATCCTTTTCTCCATAAGCGATAAGCTCCATGGTGTTAGGATGCTTCAACCCTTCTAAGCGGTTTGAAAAGAGAACTTTTACCGGCACTTGTCCAAAAGCTTTCAAGATGATCTGATCGGTGAAGTGACCTTTTCCAGTCAGCGCTAAGGAGCCAAGCAGAGTAACCTCTACTCTCTTTATCGGGAGCGATTCGATGCGCGATAAAAAATCCTTTACGATTCGAAATGGGCCGATGGTGTGAGAAGAAGAAGGACCAGGTCCGCTAAGAAGGAGTTTTTTGAGCGATTTCATGAGATAATTCTACAACAAATGGGGTGAGAAAATGAAAAAAACTGCGGTTTTACCCGCAGCAATTTTCGCCTAGTGTTTTCTTCTGGCGTTTTCGGACTTTAATTTTCTTCTCAAGCCTTTCTTCAAGAAGAAGTCGTGCTTGCGATAGTCCGCGATGGTTCCCGCCTTGTTGACCTGACGTTTGAAACGTCTCATTGCGGCGTCTAATGTTTCACCATCTCTGACAACTGTCTTCGGCAATGTTATCACCTCGTTTCTTTAGCCGTGGTTTATTGTACCTTGTCAAGCGATGTTTTTCAATCACTTTTTACTGATTTTTCCTAATAGGGAATCTCTTGTAAATTCTTGTCGTAGGTTTTGATGATCACACCGCTTCCTAAGACTCTGTTTCCCTGATAGAGACAGGCAATTTGACCCTTGGCGACATAATCGTAGCCGTCATAATCGAGATAGGCGCTCTCGCCGTCAGGACGGATAGTCAATGTAACCGGGAGGTCTTTCCCACGATAACGGAACTTGCACGCGCACTTGTATCTTCCCTCTGGACGGTCGCTTCCGATCCAGTTAAACGTGTCGATGAGACAGCGGTAGCTCTTCCTAAACTCATTTCCTTCCTCTTGTGCGACATAGAGGATGTTCTTCTGAAGATTCTTTCCGACAACAAAATAAGGTTTCATCGGTCTTCCCTTGATGCCGCCAATATCTAAACCTCGATGCTGTCCGACAGTGTAATAGAGAATGCCGTCGTGCTGTTTTAACACTTGACCATTGGTGATATCGACAATATCTCCGGGTTTGGCAGGCAAGTAGTTGTTCAAGAACTGTTTGAAGTTTCTCTCTCCGATAAAACAGACACCGGTAGAGTCTTTCTTCTTGGCGACAGCGAGATTCTCGCGCTCTGCGATCTCTCTGACCTGAGTCTTCGTAAAAGAAGCAAGCGGGAAAATGCAGTGGCTCAGCTGCTCTGAAGAGATTTGTCCTAAGAAATAAGACTGGTCTTTGTTGAGGTCTGAGGCTTTGTAAAGGTGAGATTCTCCCCCTTCATCGATTCTCATGGCATAGTGCCCCATGGCGATGGTGTCAAAGCCCATAGTCTTTGCAAAGTCATAGAACGCGCCGAACTTGATATATTTGTTGCAAAACACATCTGGATCGGGTGTGAATCCTCGTTCATAAGTCTTCAAGAATTGGCTGAAAACATCATCCCAATACTCTTTGATAAAATCTTTTCTCAAGATCGGGAGGTCTAATTCAAAAGCGGTCTCCACCGCATCGTCATAATCAAACTCCTGGGAGCATTTATCCCCGGCAAGAGTCGGGTTTCCCTGAATGTCGTTGTTCATGATGGAATCCCAGTTTCTCATAAAACAACAGGTGACATCATATCCCTGTTTCTTTAACAGATAGGCAGAGACGGCAGAATCGACACCGCCCGAAAGGCCGAGCATCACTTTATTGTCACTCATGTTTCATTAACTCCTTAGAATCGAGAAGAATCGTAAATGGTCCATCGTTGATCAGGTGGACTTTCATATCAGCACCGAAGATGCCAAACTGGGCATCAGGAACTCTTTCAAGCAGCATCGCTTTGAAGCGGTCGTAGAGCTTTTCACTCTCACTTGAGGGGAGAGCAGAGACAAAAGAGGGTCTGTTTCCATGTCTCACATCTGCGTAGAGTGTAAACTGAGAAATCGCAAGCACACTCCCTGAAACCTGAGAAAGGTTGCAGTTTGTCTTTCCTGAAGTATCCGGGAAGATTCTGAGTTTGAGGAGCTTATCGATCATAAAAGAGATGGTGTTTTCATCATCACCAGAAGTGAAGCCGACAAAAAGAACCTCACCGCGGTTGATTTCCCCGACAGTTTTTCCTTCGACGACTACTTTTGCCTCAAGGCACTCTTGCACTAATATTCTCATCTTAGTCTTAACCCTTATTTTTTCACGCAATCTATTATAAAATATTTATCAGTCAGAAACAGGAAAGAATTCTCTTTCTCATCCGATTATGATTCAAAAACCGCTCGCATATCGAATGAGGCCCAAAACCCTCGATCAAGTCATCGGTCAGAAGAAGATCAAAAGCTTCTTAGAAAAGCTCTTGGAGAGCGATTCCCTTTTGAGCATGGTCTTTTATGGATCCCCTGGCACTGGAAAAACAACCTTAGCCAAAGCCTTTGCAGAATCCTTCCACTGCCACAGCATCTCGTTAAATGCTGTCGTCGACAACAAAGCGAAGATGGAACAGGCGTTTGAAGAAGCGATTCGCTTTGAGCCGACCATTGTCATCATCGATGAAATCCACCGTATGGACAAAGGAAAACAAGATATCCTCTTGCCACACTTAGAAAGAGGAGATTTCTATCTCATCGGCTGCACCACAGCAAATCCGCTCATCTCCTTAAATCCAGCGATCCGCTCCCGTACAAGGCTCTTAGAAGTCGAGCGATTGACAAGCGATGAAATTCTTGAGGGGCTAAAGAGAGCAGTCATCTCAGAAGATGGGTTAAATGGAAGCAGGAAATTTGAGGAAGAAGCTTTGTCTTACTTAGCAAAAATCTCCGGCGGTGACCTCCGCTTTGCATACAACCAGCTTGAAGCAGTCGCGCTGAGTTATTCAAAAAGTCACGCCATCACCAAAGATGATGTCACGATGGTTGTCACAGCGCCTAATTACCTCTCCGATAAAAACGATGACGAGCACTACAACACCGTCTCTGCTTTCCAAAAATCAATCCGAGGTTCTGAGATTGACGCCGCGATTTATTACCTTGCAAAGCTCATCAAAAGCGGAGATTTAGAAGGGATTATTAGAAGACTTCTCGTCACTGCTTACGAAGATATCGGGTTAGCAAACCCGCAGGCAGTCGACAGAGCCTATCACGCTTGCCAAGTTGCCCGAGAGGTCGGGCTGCCAGAGGCTGCAATTCCCTTAGGCTTCACAGTAGTGGAGCTTGCCGGAAGTCCGAAATCCAAATCCACCACACATGCGATTCAAGACTCTTTAGAACTTGTCGATGACTCCCCGATTGAAGTCAGAGATTACCTCAAACTCACCAGAGCCAATGTCGATGAAGAGGAAGCCTACACTTACAGCGAACCGGAAGTATGGAGAAGATTAGAATACTTACCTCCCGAGCTTGTCGGGACAAAGTTCTATCATCCAAACACAGACAGCAAATACGAAAAAGCGTTTGCCGATTACCTCAAAGCCAATGAAAAAGAGAGAGTCGACAGCGTAAAAGAAGCGAGAAAAAGGAGCAAACAATCATGAAAAAGAAACCGACAAAATATTTGAATTACACCATCGTCTGCTGGGTCTTCGGACTGGCGGCACTCATCCTTGAAACTGTTAGCATCGGCTTGTATCTAGCCAAGTGGAGCGGTTTTATTTGGGTGTTAATCACCCTCTCAAGCATAGGTTTTGTCTTCTTAGGAATTGCTATTGCCATGGTCATTGTCATGAATTTTGACAAAGACAAAAGCGTTCAAGAAGAGATCGATTATCAAGAAAAAGAGTAGATTTCAAAAATGTTCGTCATCAAATCATCCTCAATTGAGGGTGATTTTTTTGTAAAAAAGATCAAGCAAGCGCCTGATAAATCATCGAGACCAGCTCTTTTCTGTCTTCTGGATTTAAATGAGGATTGAGCTTATCGACATCTAAAACCAAAATCGGGCTCTCT
>JALFLX010000026.1 GCA_022774485.1 Bacilli bacterium | reverse complement strand
TTTCGGATTGAAAAATAAGGCTCACGAATTTTCGTAAAGTTCTTACGAAAATTGGTAAGCCTCATCAGAGCAGGATTATTTTGAGCGGATTTTCCGCTCTTTTTTCTATTTTTTCAGGATGGGAAATCAATTGATGACACGAAATATCCGCTCGATGAAAAAGAGTATGATCGCATCTGCTCTGAAATTGAAAAGAGAAAAGAAGGACAAGACACTCCGGAACAAGTCTCTGAATAACTTCTACTTGATGAAAAGCCCCTCTTTCATGAACTGAACCCCATTTAGTTCAGAAAGAGGAGCTTTTTCGTTGCAATGCATCTGCAACGAATCACCTTTTCGTTGCAAGAGTGGTGCAACGAATCTATAATCGTTGCACAACAAATGGAAAGAATGTATAATTGTTCTTGAGGTAAATTGAGATGATTAGAGAGAATCAAAGCCTAGAATTAAAAGAAACTGTTTCAAATTCTTTTTTGAAAACAGTCTCTGCGTTTGCGAATTATCACGATGGTGAGATTATTTTCGGGGTGAATGATGAAGGTGATATCGTTGGAATTGAAGACATACAAAAGACTTGCTTGAGTATTGAGAATCAGATCAATGATTCTATTAAACCGAAACCGGACTATTCCTTGAAAACCAATCTCGATCGTACAATTACTTTATCCGTTAAGAAAGGTCAAAACACCCCATATAGATATCATGGAAAAGCATATAAGAGAAATGATACTGCTACAATTGAAGTCGATGAGATTGAAGAAAACCGCCTTGTTCTTCAGGGGATGAATCTCTCTTTTGAAGAACTTCCCTCTAAGGAACAGGAACTATTTTTTGACTATCTCTCGAGGAAAATCAAAGAGGCTTTAGATTTAGAATCCTTCAACCTCGATACTTTGAAGAGTTTGACATTATTTCATGTAAAAACTGGCTACAATAATGCGGCAGCTTTGTTTTCAGACACCAATTCTTTTCCGGGATTAGACATCGTGGTTTTTGGCTCTTCTATCAATGTGATGAAAAGAAGAGTTACCTTAGCTGGTCAATCGATATTGAAGCAATATTATGATGCTCTTGACATATTTCGCCAGGAATATGTTTATGAGGTAATTGAAGATGGAGTGAGAAAGAAAAAAGAGTGTGTTCCGATAGATGCTTTTAGGGAGGCTGTCGCAAATGCGCTTATTCATCGTGCATGGGATATCAAAGCAAATACAAAGATTGAGATGCATCCTGATCGAATTATTACTTCTTCTCCTGGCGGATTGATGCCTGAGATGACAGAAGAGGATTATCGAAAAGGGAATTTTTCTTATCTTCGCAATCCAATCATCGCGAACATTTTTCGAAGGATGAATATCATCGAAGCGTTCGCAACAGGAATTAAGCGAATCAATGAATTGTATCGGAATTCTTCTTCCAAACCCTTGTTTGATGTTACACAAGGATCGATCTCTGTGACATTGCCTTTGTTAAACAACATTGAATTCACTGCCAATGAGGAGAAAATCTTCTATGGAATGAAATCAAACATTTCTTATACAAGAACAGAAGTGGAAACTATTTCTTCATTGAATAAAGATACAGTAATTCGCACCTTAAACTCCTTGATTGAGAAAGGTGTTATTATGAAAAAAGGAAGCGGAAAAGCAACTGTTTATCGAAAAAGATAATTTTTCGTTGCAATAAATCTGCAACGAATCTCCTTTCGTTGCAAGAGTGGTGCAACGAATCTATAGCATAAGAAACAGTGAGCTGAATCGAGTTCCCTATTTCTACGTTGGAATTTTTATCCGTTCTTAGAAGAGAGGGGAAATTAGAACTTTTCGGAAGACTCGGTCTCTTTGATGGCTTTGACTTTCTTAGCGACTTTGTTCTTGTCTAATCAGATGAGGGGGCTGTTGCAAAAACTATCATGGAATGATTAGGTCGCAGCAACCCCAAATGGGTGTTTCTCGATTACTATTAATCGACAATTTTTTTACGGCAAGGGATTTCGTTTCTTTCTAATGCGGTAAGCATGATCTCTGCGCTAGAAATATTGGTTGCTAACGGGATATTGCTGACATCGCATAAGCGGAGCAAGGCAGAGACATCTGGTTCATGTGGTTGGGCAGTCAATGGGTCACGCAAGAAAATAACTAAGTCCAATTGGTTGCACGCGATCATCGAA